>DOTU01000138.1:9693-12458 GCA_003520965.1 Candidatus Zixiibacteriota bacterium | reverse complement strand
TTGGCCAAAACAACAATGGATCGACCCTCCGGGGTTTCATCGGCAAGGGAAGCAAGCTGGGCGGCCTCAGCCAGATGCATAGTAGATATCATAGGCGCCGGGATAAACTCGACGGCCATTCGGTTACCGAATGTGATTGTACCGGTTTTATCGAGCAGTAAGATATCGATATCGCCGGATGCTTCAATTGCCCGTCCGCTTCTGGCGATGACATTTTGCTGAATCAGCCGTCCCATACCGGCAATACCTATGGCGCTTAAGAGGCCACCGATAGTTGTGGGAATCAGGCAGACCAGAAGCGCAATTAAGACCGGGACAGTAACGATATTAGATAAATCCTGGCCGCTCGCTTGAGCACTGTAGTCGGCGAAAAATTTAAGTGTGGAGACTGCCAAAAGAAAAATGATCGTCATACCGGCCAAAACGATATTTAAAGCAATCTCATTAGGCGTTTTCTGGCGTCTCGCTCCTTCTATCATCGCAATGATGCGATCAATAAACGAATTTCCCGGTGTCGATGTAACGCTGATCACAATCCGGTCGCTGATTACTCTGGTTCCGCCGGTGACTGCGCTTCTGTCTCCGCCGCTTTCGCGAATTACGGGCGCTGATTCGCCGGTGATGGCTGATTCGTCAACGCTGGCTATACCTTCGATTACCTCGCCATCGGCGGGAATGATATCACCCGCCTCGCAAACAACAATATCATCTTTTTTAAGAGTTGAAGCTTGAATTTTCGTTTCCAACCCATTTTTAAGAAGCCTGGCGTTCACCTCCACACGAGCTTTTCTGAGGCTTTCGGCCATAGCCTTGCCTTGCCCCTCGGCAATAGCCTCGGCAAAATTGGCAAATAGCACTGTGAACCAGAGCCATAACGCGATTTGAAATTCAAACCCCGAAAATGTGCCCTTGAAAAGTCTCTCCAGGAAGATTATTGAAGTCAATACTGCCCCGACCCAGGTGACAAACATCACCGGATTTCTGACTTCTTCTCGCGGCGTTAGCTTTTTGAACGCGCCGATAATTGAGCTTTGGAGAAGCTTCTTATCAAACATATTTATTGCATTAGTTGCCATAATTGCCCCTAAAAGACCTTTCCCGCATTCATAAGAAAATGCTCAACTATAGGGCCCAAAGTGAGAGCCGGGAAAAAGGTCAGGGCGCCAACGATTAGAATTACCGATACCAGGAGTACCGCAAACATTGCGTTATTTGTGTCAAATGTACCCGCGGAAACCGGCGTTATTTTCTTGCCGGCCAAATTCCCGGCTATCACCAGGGCCGGTATAATAACCGCAAAGCGACCAATAAGCATCGCAAAACCCAGCGTTAGATTATAAAAGACGGTATTGGCATTCAGCCCCGCGAAGGCGCTTCCGTTGTTGCCGACTGCCGACGTATATGCGTAAAGAATTTCGCTAAGACCATGCGGTCCCTTGTTGGCCAGACTGGAAAGGCCCACGGGAATAACCAGGGCAATCCCCGCCCCAACCAGAATTGCGGCGCACTGGGCTAAAATTGCCAGTAAAGTCATTTGCATTTCTTTGGCTTCAATTTTTTTGCCCAAATATTCGGGAGTTCTTCCCACCATGAGACCGGCCAAAAACACCGTTAGAAGGATAAACAAGAGCATGCCATACATTCCGGCGCCCACGCCACCAAAGATGATCTCGCCCAGCATAATATTAAACATGGCCACTCCACCGGCTATGGGCGTGAGGCTGTCATGCATGGCATTAACCGAGCCGTTAGAGGCAACAGTGGTGGCAGTCGACCAGATAACGCTGTTGGTCACCCCAAACCGTGTTTCCTTGCCCTCCATAGAAATACCCCTGTAAGGCGAATTGCCCCTGTATTCTGAGTAAAGCGAGAGGCTAAGGCCCGCCAGCCACATTAAAAGCATGACCGTAAAAATTACCCGGGCATGAAGCTTATTGCCCACCATTTTCCCGTACGCATAAACAAGCGCAGCGGGAATCAAGAGAATCGAAAGCATCTCCAGAAAATTTGAAAAAGGCGTGGGATTCTCATAAGGATGGGCGCTGTTAGCGTTAAAAAAACCGCCGCCATTGGTACCCAATTGCTTTATGGCGATTTGCGAGGCTGCCGGTCCAAGGGGAATAATCTGCTTAACACCTTCGATAGTGGTGGCCTCTTTATATTGAGAGAATGTTTGTACGACCCCCTGGCCTATTAAAGCGAGAGCTAATATTATCGAAAGAGGAACCAGTATATAAAGCGTGGTTCTAACGATATCAGTCCAGAAATTGCCGATGAATCCGCTTGATTTACGAATTATTCCTCGGGCAAGCGCCAGAAATACCGCAATACCTGTCGCCGCACTCAAGAAATTTTGAACACATAATCCCAGCATCTGAGTCAAATAGCTCATGATGGCTTCGCCGGCGTACCCCTGCCAGTTAGTGTTGCTCATAAAACTGATTGCGGTATTTAAAGACGAGTGCCAGGATACACCTGCCAGGCCCTGTGGATTGAGGGGTAATTTAGCTTGAAAAATTTGCAGAAAAAAAACGGCCAACAAGCCTAAAACATTGAAGGCCAGAAGTGCCCCCGCATACTGTTTCCAGGTCATTTCTTCGCCAGGGTCAATTTTACAGATTCGGTAGATTCCTCTTTCGACCCAACCAAAAGTATTCAGCAAGATATGGCTCTTCCCCGAAAATACCTGCGCCAGATAAGTTCCGAGAATCGGGGTAAGGGCAATCAGTACGCCTATAAACAATATTACTTGTATTATCTCGTTA
>DOTU01000138.1:0-9393 GCA_003520965.1 Candidatus Zixiibacteriota bacterium | reverse complement strand
ATTACGTAGACCAGATATATCAACAACCCGATTGAAATAATTCCTGCAATGATAAATTCCATATCTTTCATATCCTTTTTAAAATAAAATGAATCGATATTTCGAACTTCGAAATACAGTTCGATATTTATTGAGATATACTTTGGGGGGGTGTAAATAATCTGTAAAATTGTGAAAAGGTGGTATAAATAGGTAGTAAAGAAGGAATATTCGTAAATTAACATTACTCAAACTCCGATGAACTTGCTTATTAATAGTATAATTGTACTAAAAATACTCGTTTGTGGGATTTAATATTTTGTTAATGGTAGAAAAAAATCCCCGGGGCCGCGGAGAACTAAGGACTTTTCAATTATCGTTAATACCACAATCTCATAATGAGTTAACTTTTATGGGACGATTATTGGGCGTTTCGCTCCTGGCGGGTAGTAATAAGTTTGTCCGTGTCATATCCCATGTTTTTAAGTCTACCAAGGATTGCATCGTAGGTATTACGGTCCATTTCGGGAGACCGTGACAAAATCCATAGATATTTCCGAGAAGGATCACCAACCGCAGCATATGAGTAATCCGGAGCAAGATCGATTATCCAGTAAGTACCCCATACAAACGGCACCCAACCAAGCCAGGATGGCGCAAATCGCACTTCCAGCTTGGCGTTTGAACCTTTAGAATCTTTTTTTCGGGCTACACCCTCCACTACGGCCAAACTGCTATCGGCCTTCTGGCAACGATTTACAACTCGTATTCTTCCGTTGGGAAGCTGGAAATATTCAGCAGTGGTATTGCAGTCACATTTACGTTGAAACCAATTTGGCAAATGAGCAATTTCGTACCAGGTCCCACAATACCGACCAAGATCGACCTGTTCGACCGTGGTTACCGGACATAGCTCTCCGGCTATGACATTCCCAATAATTGCTAACAACATAGCTGAATTTATGATAAACTTCATATTACCTCCAATGTTTTTCGCTGCCGGCATTTAATTATCGCTATGATAGCGAGGCTGAGAGGTTAGCCATCTATCGCCACCTTTATGATTGCCTGAAATTCCTTCAGTCTCCCTTCACGTACAGATCCCCTTTGTTCAACTACTTCAAAGAAGTAAATCTTCTCTCCCTGTGCGATTAGTGTGTCAATAGTGTAAGCCGTCGCCGCCGCTTCCGAGAACCCCTCGGCCGAGGTTCCACCCACTTCAATCATTTTTAGCACCTGGTCCTCCTGATTTTCCATATGCCGAAACAGCTCAAATATTAAATTATATTCTAATTGGCTCAGCTTTCATTTTCACAGGACATTTAGTTAAGCCCAGCAAGGCCGAGTCATACTTTATCCATCCCATTCGATACGAATATGCCTTGGCCCTTAAGAGGCTGAAAAGCCATTCATCTTTGCGCTAAACCCGGAAAGCGTATCTGTGAACTTGCGTATTTGTCCAGCCGTTTTATCGTCCAGCAACTCGCCCGTTTCGCTAAACTTGGTATTTACTTGAGGAATCATGACCTCAGGACTATTCATTACGTAGGCATTGAGGTATACCATCACTTGTCTTAAATGATATTGTGCTCTGGCAGATCCCAACATTCCCGGACTTGCGCCCATGATGCCGATCACCTTCATATCAAATGGCTTTTTAGGTGAGCGCGATAGAAAATCAATAGCATTCTTTAGAACACCCGGTATTGAATAATTGTACTCAGGCGTAACTATAATGACCGCATCTGAAGCCTTTATAGCCTCGGCCAATTTATCTACAATCTGAGGGAAAGTATCTGAATAAAGATCCTGGTCATAGAATGGTACATCGGCGATTGATAGCTGTTCTATTGATATGTTTTCGCGGGCAAGTTTTTGCGCCGCCCTTAGCGCCATTGTATTGTAGGAGCTCTTCCTCAAGCTTCCGGAAATAGCAACAAAGTTGTACTTTTTCATTTAAAATCCTATTCAAAAAAGTTTTACTGACTCATCATAATATCATCAATTCCTAAATGCCACGGCGAAGGTTTTCGCCTATTCCGCTTTTTACCGCTTTATTAAGTTCTAACATATTTTTCGTGGCACCAGGAGATCATATTTTTCTCCTTTGCCGATATATTTTAGATAATTAAAATGTTGCACTTATTCCGATAGAGGGAATAATACCTATCGATGCATCATTTTTAGTTTGATCTGTGCGAGTATCAAAGCGCGGGATATCCTTGTATTTCCAATTATAAGCATTTTGCAACTCAAAATAAGTGGTTAACATCCAGGACATAAACATCCAACGGCGATCGACACGCAAATCAAGACTATGATTTGTCTCGACACGAGCGCTATTATAGGTCCCCATGTTCTGCGTTCCATCTTGATTGAAAGGAGTATATGGCCTCCCCGTAGCCAGACTAAATTTCGTTCCAATTTCCCACTTTGAGTTAAAAACATATCCGCCGGCCAAATTGACTATTAATCGTTGATCAAAGCTGCCGGGACGTCTGACCTTATCAACTCCTTGAAATTCCGTTTTGCCAAGGCTTATACTTATAAGGCCATAGCATGGGATTACAGACAGTCTTTTTTGAGCAAGAAATTCGATCCCTTTGGTTAAGCCCTTTCCTTTGCTTGACAAATATTCGAATCCAAAAGACGAGAACCCATCTTCAGAACCGCCGAAACCGGCGCCTGTGTTTGCCAAAACCAGATATGGCCGATTAAAACTGGCGGGATAATCGGAATATTTTTTAATAAACCCCTCAATACTTAGCTTAGTATCCGGCCTTAGAAGGTAGTCTATTCCAAGAATAAAATGATCAGCATTGATGAATTTAAGGCTTCTATTATTATTGTTGGTTATCAGCCAAACATACGATGGCGCCTGGTAGTATCGCCCGATACTTCCATTGACACTGATTTTATCGCTGGCGAAATAAGAAATTGAAAAACGCGGAGATAATACGAATTTATTTTTTATCAAATCAAAGTAATCGGCTCTTCCCCCGAGCGACACCTTGAACAAGCCGAATACTTTGGATAACTGCGCATAGGCTGATCCCTTAAGGGCATTGGTTCGGAATATTCCGTCAATCGCAAGAGTATCTCCAAAACTTGTTGTATATTGAGGTAATAATATGTCGCTTTTTATATAAGCAATCTTGGTCTGTATTCCCGCAGCTAATTCGGTTGAGTTGTTGAGTTGAATATTTACATCTCCCTGACAATATGATTCCGATTCAACAGAATTATTCTTAAATATTGATTGAAGCGTCGAATCCGATTGATTGAAACCATAATCTACGTAACTTTGACCCAGGGTTATGGTGCTGAACCATCGTCCGGCAAGATGTTTCCATGTGGCGCCGCCAAAAGCTTGGTTCTGGTTATTTCCCAAAATGCGTGAATTATCATATCGCTTATTCCCGGTATCATTAAAAAATCGGACTTTATCTATTGCTCCGACTCCAAGTACTTTGACCAGGTTCCTGCTATCAATATTATAATTTGCCCTCCACATGAAATCGTAATATTCGGGCACAAAACCGAATCCGGCGGCCCTGAACAGCCAATCGAGATAACTTCGACGCGCTGTAAAAATAAACGATCCTTTTTGAGCCAGTGGCCCTTCCAGATTCAGGCCGAATTGAGTAGCCGATATAGTGGCCTTCCCACCTAATTTGTCAATGTTTCCATCTTTTAATTCAATATTTAAAACAGAGGATAATTTATCGCCATAGCGAGCCCCAAATCCTCCAGTGGAAAAAGTTGTCTGATCGACATAATCTAAATTGATGTAACTTAAGGGTCCGCCTCCGGATCCCTGGGTTCCAAAATGATTGATATTTTGAGCTTCTATGCCATCTACAATAAACAGATTCTCAGAAGGCGCCCCTCCGCGGACGATTAGATCATTTCGCCCCGCTTCTACCTGGGCAACGCCGGGGAGGATAGAAATGGCCCTTAGTACATCTTCTGATCCCCCGGGCAGCCTTCTTATTTCCTCATTTGATTGTGTTCGCGTACTAAGTTTTAAATCAGGTGACTTTGAGAAATAGCCCGGCGTAACAATGATGTTGGCAGATTCTAAAGCGCTTTCATTAATGCTGAAATTGACAACGGTTGATCGGATATTGTTCACCGTTACGTCATTTTTCGTATCAGGGGCATATCCTATTAGAGATACACTAAGGGAATATGTTCCTGGTGCAATATTATTAATAATATAGCGCCCCTGTGAATCAGTAGCTGCTCCGATTTTAGTACCTAGAATAAAAATCGACGCTCCCGGTAGTGGTTCCTGATTGCCACTGTGGACTACTATTCCCGTAATTCTACCGGTGGATGCTGTTTCACCAAATGAAAACGAGATAATAGCGAGAACCAGGAAATTTGTAAAAAATGCTTTACTCATTAATATTCCTATTGCTCAAGTTCTGATTAAAACTACTTTCAAGATGCTCTCTCATCTCCTCAAGGTTGCTGATATAGATACCCGAAATGTCTTCAATGAAACCGTGGTAATTAGCAGCCGCTCTGCCACCTACGAGAATTTGGACGTCATCCCCGATTAGGCGACGTATGCGAATCAACTCAGCTCCCAGGTAAGGATCATCCATCGGATAAATCATACTTAGCGCCAAGACGGATGCATTATTTGCTTTTACAGCTCCCGCTATCTCTTCTGGTGGAAGATTCGGACCCAGAAAGATACTTCGCCAGCCCATGACAGAAGCTGAAAGCGATGCCATTAATGCCCCAAGTTCGTGAAATTGTCCAGTAGGAGTAGTCGAAACAAGACATCGGTCGCTAGCAGATCTTCTGTCTGATTTAACAAATGACCCAAGGAAACTCCTTATTATGGCTGAAATGCGATGCTCATCTGCAATGCGCAATTCCCCATTTTGCCACATTGTGCCCACTTTATCCAGTAAAGGGCTAATCACCTGATCGAGCAAGGAAGGAAATGACAAGGCCACGGAAGCCTCCATAAGCTTCGCTTCAAATTCTTCAAAATTTGATTCTTGAATAGAATCGAGCGCCTGCGAAAAATAATCGTTGGCGGTTAAATTATTTTTGCCATCTTCATTAATTATGGGAAATTGATTATTCATAATTGAGTTTTCGCCGATTATTTTTCTCAGATCGTCATTAGCAAGATTAGCGATATTCCCGATATTCTCGCCACATTGAGTTACTTTTTTAAGGAGTGTCAGCCGATTAATATCTTCATCTGTATATAAACGACGCTTCGAACTGCTTCGGCTTGGGGAAATCGCATTATAGCGCCGTTCCCAGGCTCGTATTAGAAAAGGACTTAAGCCCGTCTGCTTCACGACAGCCTTAAGACTGTGTTTAATTTCCATTTTGGCTTACTCCTTTGCTCGTTTCCATTTTATCACCATCAATAGCCATAACAACATATATTATACAAAAGTTTTACAAAATCAATATTAATTTGATAATTAGCCAAGATAATTTCTTAATTGCTTATATATTAATGATTTATAAAATAATTCAACAATATATACATTTATTATACATAATGGGAACAATTACTATACGCGATTCGTTTGTATACTCGAAACGGGAAAGAATAACACAAAAATAGAGGAGACGAAAATGAAAACCTTAGACGTAATTATGGTGACCCTGCTGATAGTGGGAGGCTTCAATTGGGGCTTGGTAGGTTTGATGAATTTCGACCTGGTTGCGACAATCTTAGGCAACATGACCATTCTTAGCCGAATCATTTATGCCGTTGTCGGTATAAGCGCGATCTATTTGGCTTTAGCGGTTTCTTCCATGCGACGCCGTTGGTCTATGTGAAGTGCTAAAGTGCCATAAGCTAATTAAGGACAGGATCAGGAAAAACTAAAGACATTGAAAATCACTAAGCAGATTAAAGAAAAGGAATTTAAAATGAAATTCACAAAAATAGCTCTCGCCGCACTGTTAGGTCTGGCAATTGTTTCCATCAACCAGGTTGCCAAGGCTGATGACTATGCTAAGCAGGCACAAACGACAATGTCGAAAACTGAAATGAAAGATATCGTTGAAACTGCCGTATCAGCTGGTAGTTTTAACACCCTCGTGACCGCACTAAAGGCCGCCGGTTTGGTTGAAACCCTCAAAGGTAAAGGCCCCTTCACAGTATTTGCACCAACCGATAGCGCATTTGCCAAGTTGCCCGCCGGTACTGTCGAATCGCTTCTAAAAAATAAAGAGAAGCTGGCTTCGATACTTACTTATCATGTCGTTTCAGGCAAAGTAATGGCGGCCGATGTGGTTAAGCTGACCTCAACCAAGACTGTTAACGGCCAATCGGTGATGATTAAGACTGATAAAATGGGTGTCATGATAGATAACGCCAAAGTGGTCACGACTGATATCGTTTGTTCTAACGGAGTAATTCATGTAATAGATACCGTCCTTATTCCGAAGGAATCAAAGTAAATCAACTGTAATAATTAAACCATAAACATTTCTTAACATAAGGAGAACAAAATGGCAAATATAGTAGAAACCGCAGTGAAGGCAGGCACATTCAAGACCCTTGTCAAGGCAGTGAAAGTTGCTGGGCTTCCCGATACTCTCTCCGGGAAGGGACCTTTCACCGTGTTTGCACCGTCTGATGAGGCCTTTGCAAAGCTTCCGGAAGGGACAATTGAATCGTTAATCACAGATACGGAGAAATTGAAGTCTATCTTAACCTATCATGTTGTTTCAGGCAGACATATGGCTGCCGACGTGATTAAGCAGAAATTGATCAAAACTTTGCAAGGCGGAGACTTGAGGATTAGCTTTAGTAAAGGCGATGTCATGATAAATGACGCCAAGGTTATCGCGACAGATATTGAAACCGATAACGGCATCATTCATGTAATCGATAAGGTAGTGCTTCCGAGCTAAATGCGATATTACCGGGGGCCCGATTGCAGGTCCCCGGTAATACTTTATAACATATTCACGGAAATTAAAAAACATAATTCGCTTCCCAAAGAAAGGAAATAAAAAATGAAACTCAACAAATTAACAATAGCGATTGCAGTATCGGTAATGGCCTTAGCATTCGCCGGCTGCAGTAAAGATGATAAGTCAACGGCGCCGCAAGTTTCAAACGCCAGAGTGCTTGTAGTTCACGCCTCACCTGACGCTCCCGGAGTAGATCTCCTGGTTGATAACGTCAAAGTAAATTCGCAGCCTTTAACTTTCCCGAATAATACGGGCTATCTGAATGTGACAGCTGGCAATCGTAATATCAAAGTTAACGCCAGCGGCACATCTACATCAGTGATAAATGCAAATCTTGATTTGTCTGCCGACATGTCATATTCCATTTTTGCGACCGATACCCTTGCTAGTATAGCGCCGTTAGTTATTGAGGATAACCTTAGCGCACCAGCATCCGACAAGTCTCATGTCAGATTTATTCACTTATCGCCGAACGCGCCGGCAGTAGATATCACGCTTACTGACGGTACGGTTGTATTTGGAAATAAAGCATTTGGCCAATACACTCCATTTACACCGTTAAATGCCGGTCCCTACAATTTGCAGGTCAGGCTGGCGGGTACGTCGACAGTAGTTTTGAATCTACCAAACATCGTTCTTGATAATGGCAAAATTTATACAGTTTTTGCGAAGGGTCTTGTTGGCGGAAGCGGCGATCAGGCTCTTGGTGCGCAGATAATTGTAAATAATTGAGCCTCGGTGGTAAATTGTAAATCGGGGCAGTTTCAAAGGAGGCCCTGGATTTAGACTGTCGAAGAATCAGTAATTTCCGGGTAATCTAAAAGGGGATCAGTTAAAGCCCCTCTACGAAGGGCGGTTGAACCAAGTAGTATCGGTTCTTCCGCCCTATCGGTTTTAATAGATATTAAACTTGATGTTATTCAAAATGTATTGTATTTTGGTCTATCAGCTTAAATTCAAGTAATTTTATGATTTGAGGTTCCTGAATGAGAAAATTTCCTACGCCACAATTAATAGTCAGCAAATGCCTGGGTTTTGAAGCCTGCCGCTGGAACGGTATGACGATTCCCGATTTGTTCATTAAGAAGCTTGAGCCTTTCGTGGAATATAGAACGATCTGCCCCGAAGTGGAGATTGGATTGGGCATCCCAAGAGACCCTATCAGGGTGGTTAAAAAGGGAAACACCCTTAGCCTTAGGCAGCCGGCAACTGGCAGAGATGTGACTGACTCAATGATCAAATTTTCTAATGGCTTCTTATCATCAATAACCGAGGTTGACGGATTTATTCTCAAGAGCAGATCGCCCTCATGCGGCATAAAGGATGTTAAATATTACCTGGGAACGGAGAAATCTATGGCTGTGGAAAAGGGACCGGGATTTTTCGGTCGTGCCGTTTTTGAACATTTCTCAGATATAGTTATCGAAGATGAGGGCAGGCTCAGCAATTTCAGAATTAGAGAACACTTCTTGACAAGGATATTTTCACTGGCTCATTGGCGTGAAGTCGAAAAGGTCATGTCTATTTCTAGGCTTGTTAATTTCCACACCGACAATAAGTTACTTTTAATGGCTTATAGTCAAAAAGAACTGAGACTTCTTGGCAAAATAGTTGCCAATCACGATAAGAAACCAATAAAAGATGTTGTTGCTGATTATGGACATCATTTTAAGCAGGCGATTGCAAAAACCTCAAGGAATACATCGAATATCAATGTCATCATGCACACCTTAGGGTACTTTTCAGAGGGTCTTATTAAGAATGAAAAGCGCCATTTTATTGGGATTCTGGATAAATACCGGCAAGGAGCAGTTCCGCTGAGCAGTCCTTTGAGTATCATACAATCATGGATTTCCAGATTCGATCAAAAATATCTTGCCCGCCAGACCTTTTTTGAGCCGTATCCTGAGGAATTATGCGAGATAACTGATTCGGGCAAGGGACGTGACTACTAAGAGCATATACCCGGTTTGAAAGATATGAAAGAGCAAAATATATTGGTATTGGGCGCGAGCGGCTATATAGCCTCTCAGCTTATTCCACGGCTCTTGAAATATGGTTACAAAGTTAGATGTTTGGTCCGCGACCCGAGTAAGATCACCGGTGAATCGTGGTTCAACTCGATTGAGGTTTTCCAGGGTGACATCCTCGACAAAGCTTCGCTTAAAAACGCATTTCAAAATATAAATATCGCTTATTACTTAGTTCATTCGATGGGAATAGCGAAAGGTGATTTTGCCAAACTTGATCGCCAGGCGGCCCGTAATGCCGGCAAGGCGGCCATGGACGCCGGAGTAAGTCGGATAATCTACCTGGGAGGACTTGGAAAACGTAACCTGCCGCAATCCGTTCACCTTAAGAGCCGCCACGAAGGTGGCGATATCCTTAGGGCATCCGGTGTGCCAATAACTGAGTTTCGGGCGGCGGGTATAATTTGAACGCGCA
>DOTU01000302.1:10436-14258 GCA_003520965.1 Candidatus Zixiibacteriota bacterium | reverse complement strand
GTTCCGAGTCCCTTGGGACGAGAAACCCGACAAATTGCTGCGATTCCAGTTGCCACCAGACAATTAACCGTAGGGGCGAACCAACGTGTTCGCCCCCTTGCTTTGTAGGTGTGTATGTGTCAGGATGGAGTCCCGCTCAGAGCGGGACGACATCTCTCTTCGAGTCGTATCGATCTGAGGCATTGTTTTTTGGTGCGGCGGAAACTGTGATTCCCGCCACTATTAGTAAATTTGTGGTTGGCGTACCTCCTGGTGCGCCAACCTGCTTTTTAAAATGTAGGGACAGAACATCGTTCTGTCCGGCGACCTCTATGAGGTCGCATAAAAAACCGGGGTTCCTTGCGGAACACCCGGCTACAAGCACCTTTAATCTTTGATTCAGCACTCAGCACTAAGTACTACTACTCAGTCCTCAGTCCTCAAATCTCAATCCTGCTATTATTCCACTTTCCCCGCCTGAAATCCAATATTCTTCTCTTCGATTCCCTGAAGCTTTACCTGCCCGAACTGCGCTTCAAACTTCTTGAGATTGTCCTCTAACGCCTTGAGCAGCATCTTGGCATGGGCCGGGGTCATGATAATCCGTGCGTAAATTTTCGATTTTGGCACATTCGGCATTACCCGCGCGAAATCCAGAATAATCTCCTGCGGCGAATGGGTAATCAAGGCCAGATTGGAATAAATCCCTTCCGATTCCTTCTCGCCAATCTCGATATTCAACTGCTGTGGTTTCTGATCCATTGTTTCTCCTATATTTGTTCTAATAAAACCTTTATTTCTTTGAAAAAATGCCATTTCTGTAAAATCCTTTCTCCTTGTGGTCATTGCGAGTCCCGCTCTTAGCGGGACAAAGCAATCCCCAAGCATAAAGCGTCACTTATTATGGGAGACATGACCCGAACCCGTCATTGCGAGGAGTCCCGATCTTATCTGGACGACGAAGCAATCTGAATTTATGCATTAGGATATTTCCCCAATTCAAATCCCACACCCCGCAACTCGCGACTCTAATACTTATTGCCTCAACACCCCAATTTTAGTATAATCGATGTCCATGTCAAGCCATTTAGAGGATAAATGAATAAAACGAAAATATCAAAGCTTTTGGCCAATTTCCCCAAATCACGCATTGCAGTGCTCGGTGATATCATGCTCGACCGCTACCTCTGGGGTAATGTCGAGCGCATCTCGCCCGAGGCCCCCGTTCCGGTAGTCAATGTCAACAAGGAGACCACCAATCTCGGCGGCGCCGCCAACGTGGCCGCCAACGTGCGCGCACTGGGCGCCGATGTCACCCTGCTGGGAATCACCGGCGATGATATGATGGCCGAAATCCTGAAAACCAACTTGACCGATAGCGATCTTAAAACGTCGGGCCTGCTTGTGGATAAAGATCGCCCCACTACGGTTAAGACCCGTATTGTTGCCCACAATCAGCAGGTGGTACGCATCGACCGCGAATCAATTGCGGAAATTCCCGCCCCGCTCGTCGAGCAGCTGATTGCCAAAATCGGGAAATTGATTAAAAATCTCGATGGTCTCATCATCTCCGATTACGGTAAGGGGGTGATCACCTACGATCTTCTTTCATCAATTATCCCCCTGGCCAAAGAGGCCGGTGTATTTATTGCAGTCGATCCTAAAGAGGTCCACTTCATGAACTACCGCGAGGTCTCAGTCATCACCCCAAACCACCATGAGGCTGGCTTCATTTCAGGCAAGAAAATTATCAATGAATCCGTATTAGCCGATGTCGGTTGGAATCTCATGGATCTCCTGAACCTGGAGTCTCTTCTTATTACTCGTGGCGAAAAGGGGATGGCTCTTTTTGAAAAAGACCGCAAGCTGACTCTGATCCCTGCTCAGGCCAAGACTGTTTACGATGTCACCGGCGCCGGTGATACCGTTATCGCCACACTGACTGTCGCCAAATCCGCCGGGGCAACCATGCAAGAAGCCTCCATTTTTGCCAACGCGGCCGCCGGGTTGGCGGTGGCCCAGTTTGGTACTGCAAGGATTACCGCCGATGAACTCAAAGCAGGATTGATAGATTCTCTATGAAACTTAAGCTTGCTTCCGCCGCCCGGGCTTCCGACATAGTCAAGGGGCTTCAACGTAAAGGCAAAAAGGTTGTTTTTACCAATGGTTGTTTTGATATCATCCATGCCGGCCATGTGCGCTACCTCGATAAAGCCAAAAATCTGGGCGACTTCCTTATAATAGGCCTCAATCGTGACGATTCCGTCCGCCGCCTTAAAGGCCAAGGCCGCCCAATTATGCCGTTTGCTGAACGCGCGCTTTTGCTCTCATTTCTAACTCCAGTCGATCTGGTGGTTGGTTTCAGCGATGACACTCCCGCGAAGCTCATCAGCCGCCTTCGCCCCGATATCCTGGTCAAAGGCGCCGATTACAAGCCCGGCGAAATTGTAGGTGCCAGCGAGGTGAAATCCTGGGGTGGAGTCGTCAGGCGAATACCCCTTGTAAGAGGAAAATCAACCAGCGCTATAATCTCGCGCCTTAATGATGATGCCGGTTAAGCACTAAATATATAAGTAGTTACACCGAAAAACCTGATTTTAGAGATAAAATAGATTGACTTTGAGGCCACATGCTCTTATGTTTTTGCCCCTAATATAGGTGCGTTCGCGAGAACGCAAATATATATAAGGCGGCGTACGCTGACAGGGAGAGCGAATGCCGGTTAAAGTGGTAATTATTAAAATTGCGTAATAATAGATGATACAAGGCGATAATAAATATTTATCTCCCTTTGAGATAGACCAACTTGGCAAAAGCGGCGATCTCCGCGAGGCCTTGAATTTCGCTTTGCATGAAATACGCGAGGGTTCCCGCGAGGTTCAGCTTTACTATTTGGCCGCAACTTTGGCTTATGATCTTGGTGATATCCAAAAATCCGAGCAATTGCTGAAGCTCCTTCTCTCTGCTGATCCCGAGCATATCAACGGCTGGTTGCTCTTTGGCAAGATTCATCGTCGCAAAGGCGATCTGGCCCGTTCCGCTTATGGATTTAACCGCGCCGAGGAGATTTTTCCCGCCTTGGTTGAGTTCAACATTTTAAACAACCTTAAGGCTCCTCAGCCGTCTAAGGATACAGAGAATTCGTCCGCTGCAGACGGCATGAGCTTTGAGACACGGACTTTCGCTGATATTTGTATCAAACAGGGTTATTATAACAAGGCCCTTAAGATTTATAGTGAGCTTAAGGAAAAACAGCCCGATGATCCCGAAGTCGGCCAGAAGATCGATGAGATAAAAAGGAAGATGGGCAAAAATGACTGATCAGAGGATAAAGAAAGCCGCCGGATTACTTAGGAAGAACAACCTTGATGTCTTACTAATTACCGAGATCAATCATGTCAGGTACTTATCCGGCTTTACCGGTTCCAATGGCATAGTCGTGATTTCCCCGAATAAGTCGTTCTTCTTAACAGATTTTCGCTACAAGGTCCAATCGCAGAAAGAGGTTAAAGGCTGTAAGGTGATTATTGCCTCTCGTCAGCTTTTAACTGAACTTCCCATGCTTCCGATTTTCTCCAAAAGGACACGTATTGGCTTCGAAGCTGATTTCGTTTCAGTAAATTCCTTAACGAAGTTCAAAGAGATTTTGCCGGACGCTGAATTTAAACCGACTACCCAATTAGTTGAATCGCTGTCTATTGTTAAGGATGCTGAGGAAATTCGTCGCGTTAAAAAAGCGGTTCGGATTGCAGACAAGGCTTTCGCCGAGATTCTTGACATTATCAAACCGGGAATAGCGGAAAAAGATATCGCCTTGGAACTTGAGTACAAAATGAGAAAACT
>DOTU01000302.1:8263-10104 GCA_003520965.1 Candidatus Zixiibacteriota bacterium | reverse complement strand
CGGGCCTCCGAGAAAAAACTGCGCAAGGGCGATTATGTTACCATTGATTTTGGCTGCCTCTATCTGGGTTACGCCTCCGATATCACCCGCACCGTGGTTTTAGGCAAGGCAACTGAGAAACAAAAAAAGATATATGAGATCGTTCTGGCCGCGCAGAAAACTGCCTGCAAGGCAGTCAAGCCCGGTATGGCCTGCAATCGCTTGGATGGCATAGCCCGCGATATGATCATGAAGGCTGGTTATGGTGACAACTTCGGACACGGCCTCGGTCACGGTATTGGGACACTTGTCCATGATCGACCGACTTTAAGCCCCCAATCTAACGATGTCCTTGAACCTGGCATGATTGTGACCATTGAACCGGGGATTTATATTTCCAATTGGGGCGGCGTGCGGATTGAGGATGATGTTTTAGTTACCTCAAATGGCGGGCAGATTCTGAGCAAATCGCCCAAGGACCTATTGGAGCTTTAGCAGAACCTGTCAATAAACGGGGAGAGTGAATATGAGACCGTCAAGGATAAGAATGCTTATTAAGCTGGTGGAAGAATCTAATATTGGTGAATTAGAGGTCTCAAGCTGGGGGCAAAAAGTTTGCATCAGGAAAAAAGCAGGATCAAACGGTGACAACCCGCATCATAATCCTGTCAACCTGGCTAATCTATCGCTCGCTTCGACACCTCCTCCGCCGCGCCTCGACCAGCTTGAAATTGCCACTCAAGGCCCAAAAGCTCAAGCTACAAAAACGGCCCTGATTGAGGTAAAATCACCTATGGTTGGAACATTCTACAAGGCTCCGGCTCCTGACGCCAAACCCTATGTCGAAATCGGCCAAATGATTAAACCGGGTCAGGTTGTTTGCATTATCGAGGCCATGAAACTCATGAACGAAATCGAGGCCGAAACCTCCGGGCGAATCGTCGAGGTTCTGGTCGAAAACGCTAAGCCGGTGCAGTTTGGCCAACCGTTGTTTTTAATCGAACCAGCCTAAAATATTGTGGTTGGCATACGTCTTCGTATGCCAACCTATTTTTTTACTTTTGAACGATAAAACACTTCAACAAATCAAATTATTTAATTTGTAGGGGCACGATTAATCGTGCCCAGCTTTCCCTTATCCCCCTTATACTAATATTTCCTTCTTTACTTTTTCTTTAAACACAAAACTCACAACTCACAACCCTTAACTATTTGCTCAGCCCCCGTTAAATTCCCGCCAAAGTTTTATAAAATTTGGTCGATACCTATTCTGGTTCTCATCGGAAGGAGCAGATGCCCTTTTGATGCTAAAATCAGCGAGGAGCTTAAATGAACTTCAAGCAAATGATGCAGGAGATGCAAAATCGGCATTCGTCGGATATGCATCTTAGAGTAGGCCTAAGGCCCACAGTCCGAGTAGACGGTAGGTTGGTTTATATCGATGACCAAATCCTGATGCCCGAAGATATCGAAAAAATCCTGGCTCAGATACTCAGCCCGGAGCAGAAAGATCGTTTCCATCAGAAACGTGAGATGGATTTGGCGCTTTCTATTTCCAAGATGGGACGGTTTCGTATCAATCTGTACAAGCAGCGCGGTACGATTGGGGTTGCTATCAGACAGGTCAATACCAAAGTCCCATCCTTCCAAGAGCTTAATCTTCCGGATATTGTTAAAGATACCGCCGATAGCAAGCGTGGTATTATTATCGTGACCGGTACGACCGGTTCCGGTAAGTCGACCACTCTGGCCGCCATGGTAGAGCATATCAACAGCAACCGGGCCGAAAATATTCTGACAATCGAAGATCCTATCGAATATATCTATCGCGATAAAAAATCCATTATCTCGCAACGCGAAGT
>DOTU01000302.1:0-7956 GCA_003520965.1 Candidatus Zixiibacteriota bacterium | reverse complement strand
GATATCATCCTGATTGGTGAGATTCGCGATTACGATACTATGGGCATCGCTCTAACAGCCGCTGATACTGGACATCTGGTATTAACCACTCTACATACTCTCAATGCCATTGAGACCATCTCGCGCATTATCTCCTTTTTCCCGCCGCATCAGCATACTCAGATCAGACTCCTCTTGGCCGGCACCCTCAAATCGATAATCTGCCAGCGTTTGTTGCCGCGGAGCGATGGCGCCGGGCGTATTCCGGCCGTCGAAGTTCTGGTATCGACAGCGTCCATTCGCGAAGCCATTATTGATCCGGCGAAAACCAACACGATAATTGAGCTTATGGAACAGGGCGCTATTCAATACGGCATGCAAAGCTTCGATCAATCGATTATGCGCCTTTACAGGTCCGGCTATATCAGCTACGAAGAAGCCATGAGCCAATGCACCAATCCTGACGATTTCGATCTGCGCGTTAAGGGTATCACCTCAGCCTCAGATCGGGGTTGGAGTGAATTCGAAATCAAAAACAACCCCAAGCCCAAAGAGAAACTATCCTTTTAAATTCACTGTTATGCGTCACAATTTGCCCCGGCGGACTGTCTCCCCGGGGCATTTTGTTTTTTTCTTAATTATAGGTCGGGACTCTTCAGAGTCCCGACTCTTTAATCTATTTACAATAGTACTGCTTATTTTTGCAGATCTTTCTATTTTTTGTGTAGGGGCACGATTTATCGTGCCCAGCTTTCCCTTTAGTCAAATATTATCTTCTTTACTTTTTCCTTAAACTCATAACCCATTACTCAACGATCCCCTCAATCCTCATCACTCAATTATTTTATCAATGTGTATACTGCCTTATTTACGCAGATCATTATTTATTTTTTGTAGGAACACAACTTGTTGTGCCCATTATTATTAATATTCTTTAAACTCGCAACCCACAACTCACAACTATTTCTCATCCGCTAATTTCACCGCTGTCCCAAACGCCAGTAGCTCCGACGATCCCTGCATGATCGAGGCCGTTATCAATCTGACTCCTACGACACCATTAGCCCCAAGAGCCTCGGCCTCGGCCACCATCCGATCTATCGCCTGCTCCCGCGACTCCGCGATCAGCTTCGTATAATTGCGAACTTCACCACCGACAATATTGCGCAAAAATGCCATGAAATCCTGGCCTATATGACGGGCTCTCACTGTATTTCCCTTGACCAATCCCAATACCTCGGTAATTCTCTTCCCCTTGATCTCATCCGTTGATGCCAGGATCATAATTCGACCTCCTCATATCTATCGTGAGCGCGCGAGAAAAACCGCTCGCGCAAAACCGAAACTAATAGCACTATCATTCCAAACAGCAGAGTTCCTAGCCCGATCTTCAGTATCAACGGTGGACGGCTGCTTAAGAAAAAGTCATTTAAGAGCCTCCAGGCCCCAAACGCCAGCAGGATTATTGCGCCCAGTGAGAGAAATACCCAGCCGATACCGCGCTCGATTCGATTGTAAATTCCATGCCAGTAACCTGCCCAGAGCCTATCGGGAAGGTCAAGATACTTCATATCGTCTGTTACCTCCTTCAGCTTCAACAAAGACGCATATTCCCGGCGGCAATCCTCGCAATTTGCCAGGTGATCGGCTACGTTCTTCTTTTCCTCCGGTGTAAGTTCGTTGTCAAGAAGAGCGGAAAGGAGGATTCTGACCTCGTCGCATTTCATAATTCCACCCCCATTTCCGTAAGAATCTCCCGAAGCTTCAGCCTGGCGTAATAGAGACGAGACATCACTGAGCCGCGCGGTATTTCCAGCACCTCTGCCATCTGGTCGTACGACATTTCCTGAAAATGGCTTAGGATAATGATCTCTCGAAACTTCTCGGGCAACCGGCCAATACCATTCCAGACCTGCGCTTGAATTTCCGTTTGGCTGAATAGCCTATCTGGCGCAGCCGAGTCCGAGACAGCCAAAACAGTTGCCTCATCTGCTGACGTAACAACTCTTTCTCGAGTCTTCCGTTGCCTGAGGTGATTCTTACAAAGGTTGCTCAGAATATGAAACAGCCAAACCTTGAACGGATAAGTTGGATCAAACCTTTTTAAATGCTTATGCACCCTGACAAACGCCTCTTGGGATAAATCATAAGCGTCGTCAGAGTTATGCACCATGCCGCGGGCATAAAGATATGCTTGCTTCTGGTAACGCTCCACCAGCGTCTTAAACGAGGCAATTTTGCCTCTTACGGCCTGCTTTACCAGCTCATTATCGCTGCATTCCGCCGCAGCGGTATTAGTTGACAATTTAATCCCCGTCCATATTGATCTTGGTATTTCCAGCGGGTATCCGTTCATCATCATATTCCTCACATAATGATACCCCGATAGCCCCCAGATATTCAAAACCCCGGGAATCTGGATATTTTGAGAAATCCGCGGCCATCGGCCTCCATTTTATTTGAACAGTTTTTAATTGTCAAGCCTATAAGCCACTTAACTCCCGCAATATTATGTCGATAATTCGATTGAAGAGGGATAATATGCAAATACTACAAGAAAAGCTCATTTGGTTCTTGGGCTGCGGTTCGCTCTTAGCGATATTTTTTAAGACAAATCTTGCGCACCGATTACCCGACACCCAGATATCAGTCAAACTCAGAACTGGATTATTCTTAATTGTCACCGGAACCATTATTGGAATAATCTCCCGTTTGGGGATTTTAGGCCAATGGCTGTTGGACTCGGGAGTATCATTTTACCTGGAGAGCATCTTCGGATACCTGATTGGCTGGAGCCTGCTGATCTGGGGCGTAATCGAATGGTCAGGCGATTACCGCGCTCGCTCAGATCAGCCGCTTGCTAAATCCCGTCTCAGGCTATTTACCGAAAAAGCCTCGGGAATTATCCTCAAAGAGCATACCACCAACTCCCTCCTCGAAGGTATTTCCAAATATCTGCTATTATCTCTGGATTGCCAGGCTGTTGTGCTTCATAAGCATGAGGATAACGACACCCTGAGCCTTATTTTCCAACACGGCCTGCAGCCGGAATCAGAACAAGCCCTACAACAGCCTCAGCGAGAAAGCATCTTCGTTGCAGCTTATCGCGACCGAAAGATAACAGCCTCAGATACATCATCCGATCTTCATCCTCATACTCGGTTGGAATCCAAAGGCGACCCGCTTATTTGCGGGCTAAGTATGCCGGTCGTATCCCATGATGAAACTCTGGGAGTGTTATCTGTCCTTGGCACCCGGCAAAGAGCTTTCGACAGCGGCGAACTTGAACCTCTCGATATTGTTTGCTCCGCTCTTGCGGCTACCATGGAAGCCGAGAAAACGGAACACGACCTTCTCTATGAAGAAGCGTTTCGCAAAATTACGAAACTTATTTCCGCTCCTTTTGCAAAAGACTCATCGATGATATCCGCCTTGGTGGAATCGGCCAAATTGGTTCAAGCCCAACTGTCATTTTGGGAATTAAATTTATACCTACCGGATAACGGACGCTCCCGATCTCACGTTTTTGCTCTACCTGAAGGTGGCAATGTAAATATTCACGAAGGCTATTTTAGCAAAACCGATTATTCCTATCTTTACAAAGATACGACGAATATTTTCAAAGCGCCCGAGCGACAAGCGCTTGTTATGCCTCTTAATATTGGTAATATATCTGCCTGGCTCGAACTCAGATTTGAAAATCTGCGCTTCGCCCCGGATTACCTGTCTGAACTAATGAAAGCCTGGGCCTTGTTAATCGCTCACAAACTTGGAAACGAGCAGCTTCAAAAAACACAGAAACAAGCTTCTCAATGGCTGGGTGCAATCAGGTATTGCCAGGAGAGAGCTCTTTCAACCGATAATGTCGCCGCCTTCCTTCAAGAGATGGCCACGATGATAGTTGATCTCGAATTGGCAACCTTCTGCAGGATATCTTTGGCTGACCCGCAGAAAACTCTTCTCAAGATGGCCGCCCTGGCACAAACCAGACCCCTGAATTGGTCTGATGAAAGAGACGAAATCCCCGCCGCCGAACTTGAACTTCACTATCAAGCGCTTCACGAACGCAAAATCATTGCCTTCAATCAGGATAATCAATCCCGCAAAATATCCGAATTGGAGGCCTCTTCGATACTTCCCGACGGTGTCCGGCATGGCTTGATTGTACCTCTTTCCATCGGCGAGGATTCGGTTGGCTTGATAACTATGGGTGAGTTCAGAGGCGGCGAACGGACTTCCGGAATAGCCGAACTTTTCGCGTCCAATCTGGCGGCCTTGATCTCTATGGTGCTTTCATGGCATAAGGAGAAGCGGGTCTCGCAGGAGATAATAGAAGGTAAAAAAAAGTTAACGATCATACAAAGGGAGCCGCAAAAAGCTCCCGGCGAATTTACGCCAAAACTTAGAACTCGTATCAATGGTCCCCTGGCTGGAATCATGGCCTCGTGTGAATATCTCCACCGGAGCCAGCCGGGTATCGATGGGGAGGTTAGTCACTACCTTGATGTTATTGAACGTAACGCGGCCAGGCTGCACGAAATCACGGCCGAAATAACAGCCTGAGAAAGAGATGAAAATAATCGGTTCCAAAAAATCTCTTTTTGCCAAAACAGCGGTAATAGGTTTTATCATACCCATTATCTCGATTGTACTGTTATTGCTTATCCGCCAAGACAACGCTCGGAAAATGCAGAGGGCGGCCCAAACTGAAGCCAGATCATACTGCAATTCCGTCCTCAAAATGTCCGAAGTGCTGGCCAACGAGTTGGCTCAGGATGCCGCTACCCTGATGAAAAAACATTTCGAGAGCAGTAATGATCTTTCACAGGCGATAGATACTAGTACGAAGGATATAACAGCCAAGGGAATCGACAGCACAATTTTACTTTTTTATAACCACAATGAAAAATTATTCTCGAATTCCAACACGCCAGGTTCAACTACCTTTTATCGAAACCTGGAAGGTTTTGGAAATGAACAAAATCCCGAGATAATTGCTTTTCAGGATCAAATCTATTCAACCGCAACGGTCAATATTGACAAACCAGGCGGATCATTAGTGATGTTAATACCGTTGGAAGCGCTTTTTGCCTCCATTGATCGCGATAAAAGATTACAGAAGCCCGAACCGCTTCAAAACGGCCAACAGCTTGTTTCGTCGTCTGGTTCAATGATCATTGTACCTATCGAAGCCTATAATGGCTCGGTGACCGCCTCGGTTGGTGTTAAATTCGAGCACGGCCTGGATCAAAACTCAACTATCCCCAGCTCTCAGGTTTTGGCCCTTGGGCTTTTACCGCTATTCGGTTTTTTCCTTTTCAGTTATCTCCTTTATCGTTACTTTGATTCATTCGCCCACTATTTAGAAACAATCCGCAAAATTCTCCGGCGTGAGAAAAATGGCGTAGAACTATTCCGTCGCGATCATCATCTTGTTAAAAACGAAATGCCTGAGCTTTCAGAAATTTATACGCTGATTGAAGAGAGTCTAAAAGAAAAGGCTCAACTTGGGCAAGTCCTCGATACTGTTAAAGCTATGCTCTCTCTCTTGCAGGAAAAAGGGCATGATGAATCCGGGCTAAACGGAATTGTTGAACTTATCGTTAATTTCACTGGCTCTACCTCAGGAGCGATATTTGCGTCCGATTCCGGCGATGATAGAACCGATCTTATTGGCCTGCACAATTGCGATAAAGAGCTTTTATCTGGTATAATTCAAACCGGGGCGGGGCGGAGTTTCATTAAAGCTGTTAGAAAAAATGAAACCATATTGTATTTGAGAACCGAAGAACTTGCCGCCGAACCGTGGAGTAAGCTATTCGATGGCTATCAGCAAATTGTGGCGATTCCTCTTATATTTAAGGCGCAATTTGAGGGGTTTTTGGTGCTCCTGTCAACCGAGAGGGATTTATCTATTCGGATTCCAGAGTACTTTGACGGGCTCATCGGAGAATTTCTGGCCGATATCGCTTATAGCGTTGGAATTGAGAAAGAAAATCTCGCCAGGCAGGATAAAACTAAAATCCTGCAGGAAACTTCATTGGCGATATCATCCAAACTTGATTTGCCATCAGTATTACAGGTGGTCGCCAGCCATCTGACGGAATATGCTGGTGCCACCTACTGTATGATCATTCTCAATACTGATTTTGAAAATACTCTTGAGGTTGCATCCTTATACTCCAAACGACAGAACGGGATTAGCATTCCCGAAGCCAGTCGAATTAACGCTATCGATTTGCCTAAAGTGAAAGAGGCCATAGAGGGTAAAAGAACTCTTATTTTCGGACCACAGGAACTGGCTGATTTTGGAGCCGTGGAAAAACGGTTTTTCCGAGCCGAAAGCGTCAAGCAGTTGACAATCCTTCCCATCTCCCATTCAGCGAAAACGATCGGTGCGGTGGTTTTGGGCGAGGAAAGATCCCAATCCAGGGCCACGCTTGCTCCCGAAAGACTGAGCTTTGTGCAAGCTATCGTTTCCCAGGCAGCTTCGGCTATTGAAAATGCCCGACTCTATGGTTTTATTAATAATAAGGTGGATCAATTAACTACTTTATATGAAGTCGGCGCCGTTATTCACTCCGAGACCAATATCAAATCCATGCTAGAAAAGGTCCTTGGTGCCATCCACGATTACCTGCACTATACCGTGTCTGGTATTTATACAATTGATGATAAAAACAACACTTTGCGTCCCCTGGTTGTAAACGCTGTTAATTTTGAAACGGGGACAGACAAGATAGCCCTTAGAGCCCCCGATTGTGTCTCTGAACTGGTAGTCGCTAACGGGAAACCGTTGAATATTGCAGATTTTCGCGTCGAGGAAAATATTAAACCATCCTTCCCGAGCCTCTTATCGGAATTAGCCGTACCCATAAAGTTAGGTACTAAGAATATCGGCGTTTTCACTGTCGGCTCACGGGCCAAATGTGCTTTCACTGAAATGCATGAAAACTTTATGCGTGCTCTTTCGGCGCAACTTGCCGTTTCCATGGAACGAGCCAGATTGTTCGAACAGGAGCACGAGCGAGGGCTGAAGCTCAATACTATCTTCGAGATTTCAAAAAAACTCTCCAAATCACTTAATGTCCAGGAAGTAATCAAAATTGCCTCCGATTCAATCCAGGAGGCTTTCCATCATCAGCTTGTAGCGGTCTTCCTTCTGGATCGCGTTAATCGACGTTACTACACCGGTTATCAAGCATCTTCAAGCGATAAAAAACTCCCGGATGATTTTGCTATTGCCGAAGGATGCGGTCTGGTGGGAACGGCTATCAAATCAAGAAAGACGATATATATCCCTGATGTGTACTCCGAACCAGAATATGTGCTGGGTATTGAGGATGTGAAAAGTGAGATTTGTATCCCCATCATTTTGGGCGATAAGATTCTGGGCGTGCTTGACGCGGAATCAATGGAGTTGAACGGCTTCACAACGGAGGATATTAGTACTCTCGAAGCCGTTGCCGATATCATGGCGGTAGCCATTGATAATTCATACCTCTTCGAGGAGACCATCCAGAAGGCCGAGAGGTTATCTCTTATTGATAACATCAATAAGGCCATATCGGCTACTCTCGATCTGGATAGTTTCTTCAGGGTGGTCGCCAAAGCGGTCGCGGATAACGCCGGTTACCGCTGGACATCACTGGTTGTACCTGATGGTGAATCGTTCATCTTTAAAGCCGGATATGCCCCTAAATCAGTCGGGATTATCTCTACCGAATCAATGCTTGAGATGCTCAAATCCAGACTTAAATCTGTTATCGAGCAATGCGCTCCCGAATTTTTATCATTCGCGCAGCTTGTTGCTTTGGGTGCGCCGGAAAAGCTACAATCGGTGGTTGATGCCGGGATTAGGAATCTGGCGCTCTTTCCCATCGGTGATGCCACCCGCGCCGAGGCTGTCATGATTGTCGGCTCAGCCAACTCCGACGGTTTTACTGTTCAGGAACTGCAGCTACTGAAAGATTTGGC
>DOTU01000332.1 GCA_003520965.1 Candidatus Zixiibacteriota bacterium | reverse complement strand
AGATCATTATCTGCTGGTAATCTTCAATCTTATGGCGGTCAGCGCTAACCTGAGCCCAGGACTCGCGGCTGCCATCGAGAAGAAAGAGCACATTTTGAGCCCGCAGATCGGAAAGCTTGAAATTAAAATCCGGGTCGCCCGATGTATCGGTATGAGCTGTGATAAGTAGCCTCTTATTAACATCAAATTCAAATTGTTTAAATACCACCGCGAGAGCTTCTATTCCGGATATTTTCTCCTGTTGGGGAGTGGCACCGCCGCCCTGAGTGGATGATGGCCCGGCAGGGCTATAAGGCATCATGACCGCGCTGTTGAGGTGAAAGAGCACGTCCTCCATCTCAAGAATATGCACTGTAATTGGCTGAAGGGTAAAATCTGAAGCCGCTCCGGTCAGGAGCATCTGACCGGCCAGGAGGTCTCTAAATATGGTATCGAAACTATTACCAGCCATTGGAATAAATCATTTTCTAATATCGTAGACGATTTTTATTTTACCCGGCGGTACCTTATCCAACCTGTCATGCCCATTACCATCGAGCTTCCCTTTACGCACCTCGCCGGTTGAGAGAATTGCGCGGTACTCCTTGTTGGCCAATGGGTTGCCATCCTTATCTTTTAGCGTAAATTCGACCCAATCCTTGATTTGCAGCATACCCGACCGGCCAGCGACATCTCCGGCTTTAACCGTGAAATAAAAGGCTTGTGACGAGTACCCGCCGGCCCTCTCCCTGGCATCTTGAAGTTTGAGGTATTCCTCATCAACCTTGAATACCCATTCTTCTTCGATTTTATCGTTGTCAACTTTGGTTTCGATCACTTTAAGTAGCTTGTCACCGCCATCTCGAACGAAGATTTGCAGAGTGGCCGGAGTGCCGGAATCAATCCCTGATGTCTCAACCAATAACTTAACCTTGTCGCCCACTTTGGCGTCAGCAACAGACCATTGGGCGCTGGCAATGGCCTTAATGGCGATCTCATAGCTCCCCTGTTTAATACCGGTTTTTTTAATTTGACCGGATAGAATGCCTTCGGATTTGTCACCATCGGGGGTAGTAATGAGGAATTTAACTCCCTTGATAGGCTTTCCTGCTTTGTCTACAAATTTGACATCGAGATAGTGCCCTTCGCTCTGACCACTGGTTCCACCGCCAGCCATTGCCGCCGATGCTGCCGCGCCTCCCGGGCCAGCCCCAGCGCCACCACCGCCTCCTTCACCAATCAGAACAGTCGGGCATCCGGCGACAATCGAATCGGGAGGACCGGAGCACATGACCATATCGCCCATGCGAGCTGCCATCTGGCCGCAGATCATCACTGTTGGACATCCCAGTATTATTTGCTGACCGATATGAGGAGGAGGAGGAGTACCCGGATTGAGCATCGGGCAAACATGCATATCATTCATACGGGCCGCCGGCATCCCTCCGATGAGCACTGTCGGCGCCCCTGCAATAATGCTTCCACCATGAGCGGTGGTATCCCCAAGTCGTGCGGCTGGTTTTCCCATATCAAAATACTGAAAACGAGGTTACTATTTTAATAATCTAATTAAGCCCCTGGCACCTCTTTGTCAAGGGATTTGAGCCAAAATATCAAAAAGCCCCGCTCTTTGCCATTCAAAATTAAAATTGCGGAGAAATGGCTTGACTTTGAATGCACCAACGTATAAAAATATACTTAGTATTGATTTAATAAGTAATGCTATCGATTGACCTGGCGAGGTATTGATATAATTCCCATTTTCTGAGGGAAAAAAGGAGAATATTATGAGACGTAGCTTCCCGAACAGGCTTTTGCCACTGTTCCTGATTTTCCCACTTATTCTCGGGTGTGGCATATTAGTTAAACGAGATCCCATACGCAAACTAAATCCCTATAAAAACCTGGCATTCTATGGCAAAGCAATCGATAAAGCTACTAAAGAAACTCCCGTTTATCCCGTCAGCATTTCCATTATGCCGGAAGATCCAGGCAATCATATCGTAGTCGATTCCTGTATTTTCTTTATCGAAGACAAAGGGTTGGAATCGATGTACGATTACAGCCTTCGAGTTAGCGCCCAATATTACGGAGTTAAGGAAATACCGCTAAAATATATCCCAGGCAAAGCTCAAAATTTGGGAGTCATCGAACTTGACTACCTCAACCCCAAGCCGCCCGAGGGGATAACGATCAAGCCGTTCCAGGAATTCAACCCCGGCTCAGGAATTTTAGAGAAACCAGGATGGAGCATTTCCTCATTCTTAGGTGAATGGAAAGCTGTGGATCAGCCCTTTTCCATTGATGATGTTGTTCAGTTTGTCAAAGGATCGCTTCCGGCCGGCTCTCCTGAAATCACTAAAACCGAAATTAAACAGGCTATGGATGGTTGGCTCAAGGATGGGCTCATTAAGACCTACGGTCGTAATACTTACATGCTGAGTAAGTAGATTACCTCTTATGAATAATACCTTGATTTTGGGAGATATGCTTTATGCTAAGTAAAATCGCTGACCTCGGGAAATCTCAAAGCCGCACTTCCGGCCGAGTCTCGTTCTTTGGGATTCTAATGGCCGTTGTCCTTGTCATAGCCATCGTTATCCTGTTCATGGTTGGAAGCGAGGTCTTCAAAAAAGAGAAGATTAACTTAACAATTCAAGTTAAGGACGATGCCGGCAGTCCGGTTACAGGCGCTGCAATTTATATAGATAACGAATTGATCGCGCATACCACTGTCGGCGGCGTTTATATACATACCTACACTTCGGATCAACAGGGACAGCGTCATCAGGTTAAGGCCGAGAACGCCGATTTTGAACCTTATGAAACATCGGTAACCCTGGGACCTAAACCGGCTACGGTAGCTCTTACTTTAAGGAGAACAATAGCCAGTGTTACCATTCTGGCAACCGATAGCACAACCGGACTACCTCTGGCAGGAGTTGATATTCAAATGGGCGGGGCCAATGTTGGCTCTACCGATCTGGCTGGCCGCCTGGTATTATCGTCATTCCATCTCCATGACAGCCCGACTTTTATGTTAAATAAAAAGCTGTATCAAACTAAAACTCAGTATTATTACATTTCCAGTAAAGATACTTTGCTCACTATCGCGCTGTCAAAAGGCCAATCTGTCGCGCCTCCAGTTATAAAGGTTGAATCCCCAACAGCTTATGCGTTTATCAAAAGAGAGATTAAAAAAACTGCGCCCCCTCCAATCCAACAACATCAAACTGGACAGGATATCACGTCCGGAAAACCCGAAGATGATGCTGATTTGGTGGTCGATACCACCATGCCGCCGGAGGTATCGTCGGAAGCCGATAGCGCTTATCTCTATATGACCGGAGGAAACTATCGTCGGGCGTTGGAAATTTATTCATCGCTAACCGCTCAGAGGCGTTGGCTGGCTCGGCCCGATTACTGGCTCTACGGGGCCGATTGCGCCCTTCATTTAGCTTCAGATGCCAATGGTTCATACAGCGAAACGGTAATCGACAGTGCCCTTAAAAGCCTCGACGAAGCCGAGAGAAATCAAAATATTGTAGAGCAAGATTATTTCCCCGCTCTGGTCCATCTAAAAAAGGGGGAAGCCTGGGCTTACAAATGCAAAATGCAATCAGGGGGGAGCGCTGCTCGTCACGAGGAGTACCGTCAAAAAGCACTTTTCTACTTGCGCAGCGCGATCACTCAGATGAATAACCTCCAATATACAGATTCCGATATCTACAGATTTGCACTCAGGATGAGAGACGAGGTTCAAAATCGATAAACGACCGATTCTTTGCCTGGCGACAATTGTGCTTGTCGCTATAATGATATTTTCAGCCTGTTCTAAAAAAGAAAAACAGGTAAGTGTTGATACCCAGCGCGGCAATCTGGAAACCGATTATGCCGGAAAGGTTACAACCCTTCTTGCTTCACAGGCTATGGCGTCAGCTGACAGTCTCAAGCTTCTTCAATATTGTTACCAGATGGCAGCCCTTGACGCCGAACTGTATAAGCTTCAAAATACCCTGATTAAATCGTATTACAACGCTTGCAATGAAAAGTGCGAGACCGGAAAATGCTCTAATGGAGATATCGCCTGCGCAGCAATGGCCTGTTATCTCGATGGCGCGGCCGATTCTGCACTGAGCCTTTGCCAGTCCCTTGGTCCGGACGGAAAAACCGGCGCCGAGGCCCGGGAAATTGCTCAAATCATACGCAGCGCATTATCGACAAACTCTCATAACGAGCTCTCGGAGCTTATTAAGAGCCAACCAAAAACAGCATCAGCGCAGGCCTTTCTTTCAATCGTAGCAACCGACCAAGGAATCCCGCTAGGCGATATCGAACGTAAAACAGCCAAGAGTGAATTGCTTGATTTGCAATATGCTCACGCTTACACCCTGACCAAAGCGTCGGACATAAAAGAAGCCTGGGCAGCTCTTCCCGATTATCCTCCTTACTCCAGATCGTTTCCCGATCCCTCATTTATAGATAAAATCCAAACGGCCGATACGATTCTCACCGAAAAAATATATTTGCCATTGGGTCTCTATGTCAGGAAGCAAATCGATAATCT
>DOTU01000056.1 GCA_003520965.1 Candidatus Zixiibacteriota bacterium | reverse complement strand
GAATCATGATTATACATTTCAGCAAATCTGATTGTTCTTTCCGTAGGGGCTCAATTCATTGTGCCCTTCTATGACTATATTGAAACCTTCCCATTTGTGGTTGGCGTACCTCCAGGTGCGCCAGCTTGCTCTATGTGCTCCTAATCCCACGATTAATGACTTTCCTATTTATCTTCCCATTTTTCTTGACAATATCCAATATTTTTGGTATCACAATTGGGGGCATAAAAATAAGGAAAACGACGGACTTATTATGAAAAGAAAATCAATCCTACTTATCAGCATAGCCTTTTTGGCTATTTTCGCGGGCTGCGCGACCCGGCGGCAGGCTATTGAAATCCAGATACAGGTTGACGCTATCCGCGCCGATCAAGCCGTTATCCACGCCGAAAACGCTCGGCTCGATTCGCTCTTTAGATCGAACCTCGATCAATCGCGCAAGCTTAACGCCGATTTCGCCAATTATATCACCGAGCTTGATAATCGCATGCAAATGGTTGAATCGCGCCTCGAGGATGCCATCACCTTGATTAACCGGGCTTCCGGAGCTATCGAAAATCGGCCGGAGCGCCAGATTCCGCCAGATTCTACCAAAAATATCGATACCACCCGTCAAACTGCGGGAATCGATTGCCAGAAGATGTACAATTCCGCTTACGGTGATTTCGTCCAGGAACGGTTTGATATGGCCATCAACGGTTTTAAGGGATATATCCAGAACTGCCCCAATACCGCGCTTGACGATAACGCCCAATATTGGATAGGGGAGAGTTATCTTTCAACGAAAAAATTCGATAAAGCGCAACAGGCGTTCGAGGATATGATCGCTAAATATCCCAGCTCGGAGCGAATAGCGGGCGCCAAGCTCAAACTTGGCCGAGCGCTCTATGAGCAGCGTCAGAAATCCAAAGCCCGTCAGTATTTTGATGATGTCATCAAGAACTATCCCGGTACCGACGAAGCCCAGGAAGCCGCCCAGATGCTTCAAAGATATAGATAATAGATATAATCGAAATCATTTGTGGCGTCAGGTGGCCTCACCTGACGCTTTAAATTTCTGGGTGACGGTTTTGCAGCCGAGGTCTCGATTTAGAAACCTCGGTTTATTTTAGAAAACGTCATTGCGAGGAGCGAAGCGACGAAGCAATCCCCCCGCATAAAGCGTCACTTATTATTAAGGATCCGGCCCTATCATGTCATCGCGAGGAGTCCATTTGGACGACGAAGCGATCTGAATCTGTGCATTAGTTTAGTAGCTGGGGACCCCTGCGGTCCCCGGTATTATTTTGTATGTGGACTTGTAGGTCAAGACTCCCCAGAGTCTTGACTCCTAATAGTTTTTCAAGATTACTGCTAATTTTATCCGAAATATCATGCTTTTAACGTAGGGCACAATTCATTGTGCCCATTATTATCTATAATAAATAGGATCAATTGTGGTTGGCATACGTCCTCGTATGCCAACTTACTTTCGGTGCTTCGGGAACTGTGATTCCCGAAGCAACCTGATTATAAATCAATGATCTACAATCTTTTTTATTTCAGTTATAGCCGAGGTCTCGATATAAAGACCTCGGTTTTCTTGTGGTTGGCGTACCTCCCGCTGCGCTGACCTATCTATAACTTTGGGTAATATCCCTTACGGTTTCGGCCATCTTTTCGCGATTGAAAACGCCTGTTCGCCAACGGTTTTGTAATAGGCCGCTTCATCTTGCTTTCCATAATACTCACAATATTTCGAGCGCGATTGAAAAGCCCTATAGTAAGTAGAGAGAAGATACGCCAGCCGCCTCGGTTCGTAATCCGATTGCTTTATCCAGTAGGCGGAGTCAAATGCTATCCGCGGACTCTCCATAAATGTGTTGGCGGTTGAAAATCTGAAAAGAATACCGCAGGGAATCGGATTGAAACCCGCTAAGAACTTTGAATCATCCAATGCGTTGGTATATACCGGTCTCAATTTTGATTCATTATTGATTACCGCGTGAAGCATGTCATAATAAGCCTTATCGATCGCTACGGCGTCGTATGACTTATCCCGCTCGAATAACTCCACGTAACCCCGAAACTCCTCGAACTCCGGTTTCGATCTTTCGTAAACATCATTAAAATTCCGCTTTATAAAATCTATATACCAGGGACGGCGCATCAGCTCCTTATCGATAAGGACCAAATCGGGACGGTAATTCTCCGCAAATCGCAGATAGAGCCACGGCGAATAGAAATCCCAGTTCTCCACCAACGCCAGTCCGCCAGTTTCCATTGACGCACCGTAGTCATATACTCCCTGCCTGGCGGCTGTTTTACCGCTCTTGTTTTGCTCATGAAAGTTGGTTAATAGATTGTATATCGGCAAGATCATCGAAACGCAGATAACTCCCGGAATAATTGCATTTGCCTTTATTTTTGAAGTAGAATCAGCAGCAAGCCCCGCCAGGCAGACTATCCCCATCGCCAGAAATATGGCACTGACGAGAAACATCGGCAGGTAATACGATTCGATATCGACAATATCATAATTTAATACATAGATTAAATTGATAATTCCAATCAATGCTCCGAATATCAACACCTTTCGGGATTGTCTTACGCTTATTACGATGCCCGCGATTATCAAGATAAAACCGATCCATCCAAACTGCCCGATAAAGAGTTTCCAGGCCGGACTGATTTTCGCGCCGAATTTATCGAAAATCTCCCAAGGCTTGCTAAACATCCAAACCCGATATTGCCAACCGGTAATATGCTTGTAGAAGAAATAGGGATCGCTCACTCCGCCCCAGTTGAGAAACGGCTTAAACGAGGCTCTTATTGGAAGAATTGCATAAAGGCTAGCCGGAAAAACGAATCCTGCGGCGGCATATATAATCGACGATCGGTTTGTTTTTTCGCGCCTGAGCGTTATGATTATTAGATATAAGAATCCGGGAATTAAATAAACCGCTGATAAATGATTGGCCATGCTGAGCCCCAGCATATACAAGGACAAAATCAGCCAGCGGATCGATTCCTGCTTTGTGAATCTGATCAGACTCCAGATTGAAATTGAAATTAAGAGTAGATTTAATGAATATACTTCATTAGTCGTTCCTTGATCCCACCAGACAGGGGAGAAGGCCACAAATAGTGCCGCCGCCGCAGAGATACCTTCTTCAAGAAAGGTCGAGCTTCTTTCAGTTATGATTTCCGATATTAGTAAATAAAGAAACCCCGACGCGAACGCCGTAAACAATAGCGAAAGCAGATTGACTCTAAAAATCAGACTGCCAATCGGCAGTATCGCGAAAATTCTGCCCAAAAGAGTGTAGAGAGGGTAACCGGTCGGATGAGCCACTCCCAGGTTCTTGGCGGCCATAGCCAACTCGCCGGAGTCGATCATCTCCACGGTCGGGCAGAGTGTAACGAAATAGACCGTCCCCGAAAGTATAACAACTAATGCAAAAAGAAGCTGTTTGGCTCTATTCATAGAGGCTACCGCCAAATATTAAAGCGGTCATCATGGCAGAAAGATTTAGATACCTTTAAGTTCGCTATGAGTTAGTTACTATTTTATGACTAATAACCCACAACTCATCACTCACAACTTCTTAAAATGGCAGATCGTCGTCGTCAGCGGGACCCTGCGGCTCAGGAATCTCGGATGACTCCGTCGGTGCGGCCTCGCCACCTGATGATGGCCTCCCACCTAAAAGCTGTAAGCCGGTGGTTACTATCTCGGTCCGGTATCGCTTGATCCCTTCTTTGTCGTCGTATGTGCGATATTGAATCCGTCCCTCGATATAAACCGGATTTCCCTTCTTTAGGTAATCGCGCGCGATCTCGGCCAACCGTCCCCAGCAGACAATATTGTGCCACTCGGTGCGCGACTGCTGAACGCCGCTTTTATCCTTGTACTTGTCGGTGGTGGCCAGGCTGAAACTGGTGACCCCCT
>DOTU01000378.1 GCA_003520965.1 Candidatus Zixiibacteriota bacterium | reverse complement strand
GAGAAATCGGTGCCGCTCCAACCGTGCAGGTCGGGGGCGATACAAAGATCGGCCAGGTTAATTGAGACATGTTTCTTATCCATGGCCATGATCGTGGTTGTCTGATCGGCAATTCCAACCACATTGTTGATCTGCGATCGAGGCAAAAGATCGGACGTGACATTAATTGCTACCACCGGATGCCCAACAGCCTCAAGAACGATATCGACCGGTATGGGATCAACCAGTCCGCCGTCGACCAGGAGCCTGCCGTCTATCTCCGCCGGAGTGAAAGCCACCGGAACGGCCATGCTGGCCCGAAGAGCCTCGCCTAGACTTCCCGACGAAATCACTACACGATCGCCTGTTAGTAAGTCCGTGCATACCACCCGCAATGGTGGCTTCAGATAATCGAAACTGATACTGGAGCGAATACCGCCGCGAGTGGTCAATCTCTCAAGTAGCTGACTTAGTTTCTGGGCCGAGGTGATAGCTTGCGGGATAACCGGTTTCCACCCTTGGAAACGCAACTTAAAGAGGCTTTTTTCAACCTGCCCCATCTGGCTGGTAAGAAGCGTCCTTCTCGTGGGACCTGGCGAGAGGAGGTCGGTCCAATTTATTTGATAAGCGATCTGCTCAATCTCCTCGGGCGAATAGCCACAGGAATAAAGCCCCATGACAATGCTGCCAATTGAGACTCCAGCCGCAAATTTAACCCTGATATGCTCCCTCTCTAAAACCTTGAGGATACCGATGACCGCCAACCCCCTGGCTCCGCCACCAGAAACCGCCAGGCCGATTCCGGGTTCCAGGTTTTGGAGCGAGCGTAATTCCCCTGGAATTGAAGGCGGTTTTATGATTATCTTGTCAGCAGAGATAGCGGTAGCCGAAATGGCAAATATTACATAAAATGTCAAAAGCAAATGTTTCACAATTCAAATATTAGCTTTTAGGGAGCATTAAAGCAAGTGAATCAAAATGAGATAAAAAAAATAAGTTCTCTTTCTCATGGAAAGTATCGCAAACAGTATGGGCTTTTTGTGGTTGAGGGCGCTCACGTTATTGCGGAGCTACTCAAATCCGATTGGGAAATCGAGTCCTTGCTAATCACTTATGAGGCTATGGATAGTTTCGAGCCTCTGGTTGAGGCCGCTAAGCAACGGAGGATACCGGTTGAGGCCCTAAATCAGAAGATTTTCACAAAGTTATCCGATACCGAATCGCCCCAGGGTATATTGGCCGTTGTCAGGCTGCCTAAACCAGATTTGGGACGATTGATATCTCAAAAGAAAATCCTCATCGCCGACGGCGTGACCGATCCCGGCAATCTCGGTACGATGGTGCGAACTGCGGCGGCATTCGGTTTCGGTGGATTTATCACTACTCCCGGCTCGGCTGATATTTTCGCTCCTAAAACCGTGCGGGCCACGCAGGGAGCGATGTTTCATCTGGCGGTTGCTAATCATGTCGATTATGGCGATATCGCCAATAAGATAGAACCGTCACATAAGCTTTACTGCCTTTCAGCTAATGCAAGCGCTGATCTGAAGGAGTTCAAACCGGCTGCCAAGATGGCCCTGGTGGTGGGAGCGGAAATTGCCGGTGTAAATGATAAACTTTCGGCAATAGCAGATCAGATGCTGCGAATTCCGATGAGCGGCCCGGTGGAATCGTTGAACGCGGCAGTAGCCGCTGGAATTGCCATGTATGAGTTTTCCAAGCGAAGCTAAAATCAATCAAAAAAGCAAAGCGCCCCGAAAACTCATAGCCTGGCCCGTATGAGTAATTCAGTTTTAGGGATATACTAACAAATCTCCCCTAAATCGCATTTTTATAACAATTCTGTCGGCAAGGATGCCTTCATGCTTGTTTTCTTCGGTATTCCGAATTTAAGAGGAACATTATGATAATGATTGTCAGTTTTATAATCCGCAATAAGACCTGTAGGCTGTTTTTGTTAATTGCGAGATATTATTTTTAGTTTAATCCAAAGCGATAAAATCAGGAGGCATTATGCTTTTCAAAGCTTTGGCCACCGTCGGGGTGATGGCGCTGTGTGTGCCCGCGGCTTACCCTGCGACCACTCATCAGATTAATATTACCGGTCTTGCTTTTGTGCCAGGCAATCAAACTATCACCCAGGGGGATACGATTCGCTGGACCAATCTGGACGGCGTTTCCCACTCCAGTACCAGCGACAACGGTGTTTGGGATTCGGGAACCATTAATCCGTCTCAGTCGTATTCACGCGTTTTCGCCACGACCGGCACTTTTCCTTATCACTGCGTTTTTCATCATAGTATGATGGATACTATCACGGTCATACCTGTAGCCGATTGGACAATCAATATTGGAGAATTTTTCTTCAACCCGGCAGTTATCCAAATTCAGCCCGGGCAACTCGTACGTTGGGTTAACACAGGTGCTCGAATGCATACCAGCACATCCGATGAACTTATCTGGGATTCCGATTCGATCGGCCCCGGAGAGCATTATGATCACACCTTCACTACGGAAGGCGTTTTCCATTATCACTGCCAAATGCATCCTTTAGTAATGAAAGGCACAGTCATAGTTGGAAGGCCCGATAGTGTGGCTTTTGATATTCACATCATTGACTACGCGTTTTCCCCGCAGGATACCACAATTAGCGTTGGCCAAAATATCCGCTGGATAAATTTCGGCACAATGGAACATACAACATCAGATACCAGCGCTAATCTCTGGGATTCAGGACCACTCAATCCCGGTTATGTTTTCACGTTACATGCCAGCCAACCGGGAATCTTTCATTATATTTGTAACTTCCATCCGCAGATGACCGGCACTATTGCTATTCTCGATACCACCGCAAGCCAGGGCTGCGCTTACCTTCTTGGTGATATCAATTTTAACGGCGTTGCCAATGGTCTTGATATCGTTTATGCGGTTAGATTCTTCAAGGGCGGTCCACATCCTCCCTATTCCTGCGATTGCCCTACCCATGGACCTACCTATATTGCTGGTGATGTCAATGGTAATTGCAGTTTCAACGGTTTAGATATTGTTTATTTTGTCAATTACCTTAAAGGCGGCCCATCGCTCAGGTCCTGTCTCGACTGCCCGCCATTCAGTCCCGCTCCGACTCCGCTTTTTGTAAATTCACACCCAGTAAATAAAAACGCCCGTTAGCATATATTGAACGACTTACTTGAGCCGAGGATGAGTATAGTATCCTCGGCTTTTTTAATCGAGGTCATTTTATTTCAGCGTAACAGCCAGTTGCTCATTTGGTTAAAAGTGATTATACTTGCATCAGATTGAATTATTAGATAGCAGGAGGAACTATGTTACCATTCGATTTTCACCTTCCCACCAAAATCTATTTTGGTCCGGGGAAGATAAACAATATTGGCAAATATCTTCAGCCTGTTGGTAAAAAGGCGTTGATTGTAACCGGGCATTCATCGATGAAGAAGCTGGGTATTTTGGGTAAGGTTATAGATAATCTCAAAACAGTCAATATCGATTCGGTCGTTTTTGAAGGGATAGAGCCGAACCCTCGGCATACAACCTGCGATAAAGCTGCGGAGTTGGCCCGTGAAAAAGGTTGCGATATGATTGTCGGACTTGGCGGAGGCTCGGTAATGGATGCTGCCAAAGGAATTGCCGTTACGGCTAAGACCGGGCACTCTATTTGGGACTTTGTCTACACCATTCCAAGTCGCCCCAAAAAGAAGATTACCGAAGCATTACCCATAATCTGTATCCCCACAATTGCCGCTACAGGAAGCGAGGCCGATTCCGGTGGCGTAATAACCAATTGGGAGACTCATGAAAAAACCGGTATCTGGGGGCCGGTGCTTTTCCCCACAGTCTCAATTGTGGATCCAGAGCTTACCATCTCCTGCCCGCCAGATTACACGGCCGACGGTGGCGTTGATATCATCTCACATGTTATTGAAGGATATTTTACGGGTACATCGGAGGCTTATTTGCAGGATCGCTTATCCGAATCTGTTATCAAAACAGTGGTGAAATATTTGCCTCGCGCTATCCGCAACGGCGCTGACCTTGAGGCCCGCAATCATCTCTCCTGGTCTTCGACCGTGGCTCTCTCCGGTTTTGTTAACTCCGGGCGAGGCGGCTCATATCCGCTGCACGCCCTGGAGCATGTGGTCAGCGCTCATTATGATATCAGCCACGGAAGAGGCCTCGCACTTCTGCTTCCGGCGCTCATGGATTACACTATGCCGGCCCGACCCGAGAAGTTCATCGAGCTGGGAAAAAATGTTTTCGATCTTTCATTAGATACCGAGGATATTGAGGACGCCGCCCAGATCAGTATCGAGGCTACGAAAGGATGGTTGGCATCAATCGGCCGATTGTTGACTTTTAGCGATCTCGGTATTGACGATTCCAAATTTGAGATTATGGCCGACGATCTGGTTCGCCTCAATATGCAATCGCAGCCCTACATGATTAATCCGAAACCGATAGATAGGGCCGGCGTGCTGGAGATATTTAGGATGACAAGGTAGGTCAAATCTCTTCAGAGATTTGACAATTCGATCATAAAAAAACTGTGGCTGGCATACGTCCTCGTTTGCCAGCCTTATTTTTTCTTTATCGAATGACGATTTATCCAGGGGGATTGCTTCAGTTCGGTCGAAACGACCGAACTTCGCAATGACGCATTTTATTATTTCACCAACACCATTCTCGCTACAGCACTACTACCACCAGCATTCAATCGATAAAAATAAATACCAGAGCCATAATTTCCCGCGTTCCAGGTTACCGTATGCGAACCTGCATCCATCGGACCATCGATTAGAGTTACTATTTTGCGCCCCAACAGATCGAAAATCGAAAGATTGATGTCAGCTTTCTTAGCGAGACTAAACGATATCAATGTCGCTGCATTAAATGGGTTGGGATAATTCTGATTCAGGGTAAATGCCCTGGGCATCTCGCCATCATCGGAGATTCTTTCATTGGTAGGATCGATTATCGCCAGAGTAGCGGCTGCGCCTACACCGGCTTTAACGTAGTTCTTAAAAAATATCGAATCGATATGGGTCATGTTATCGTTGGTGGAGTGATAATAAGGATTGAAATCGCCGGAGTGATCCTCAATTCCCATCACGGCCGGATAATTGTTATCCCAAAACGATGAGTGATCGCTTGAACGGTTTGCGTTCCAGGTATAAATTTCACGTCTGAGTGGAATGCTGTAATTCGCCAGCACGCTATCCAGAATATTGCCAAGAACCAGCGAGGATGCCAGATTGCCAACGTGAAATTCAACCGAATCATCGCCGTTTCCATCCCAGGCAATCATATCGAAATTGAAAACGCCAACAATAGAATCCCCCCTGTCGGCCGCGTCGCTGGCGTACGCCGCCGAACCGCGTAACCCCTGCTCCTCTCCCGACCAGAGACATAGTTTGAGAGTCTTGTGAAAATCGGTCTGTGCGAAAACCCTGGCCGCCTCGATTATGCCAGTGGTTCCCGAACCATTATCATCTGCCCCCGGGGCGCGGCTCGATGGCATCTCCGAGGTATCATCATAATGAGCGCATAAGATTACCTGCTGGCCGGGCTGCGTTGTACCGGGCTTAGTGGCAATTACATTTTGCCACGCATTTTCGATTCCATTCACCTGGCTTTCCCAGGAAGCGCCGCCATCGGTGGTTTTGATAAGTGTGCGATCTCCTGCGGCATACCCTACCAGGCTGTCTGCAAATGACAGGCCATAAAGATTCCAGAGAGTACGGCCATTTATCGGGTTCCATGTCGCGCCGCCATCGATCGTAGTAAATATCTTCCCGGTTAAGCCGACTACACAACCGCGCAGTGAATCGGCAAAGGCCACATGATATAAATGGGCGCTGGTCCAAAGATTCACAATTCTCCAGTTCGTTCCCCCATCGGTTGTATGCAGAAGCGTACCGTTCCAGCCTGTTATCCAGCCAACATTTCTATCTGTGAACGCCACTCCATAAAGACGCTCTATCGAGTTTGAGAATTGAATTGCCCAATTCGCGCCCCCGTCGGTGGTATGCACGATTGCTCCGTCGCGGCCCACGGCCCAACCATAAGCGGAATCTACGAAGCAGATATCATAAAGGCGCGACGTTGTTGGCGTATTTTGACGAATCCAGGTTTGTCCGGCGTTGGAGGTATAAAGAACTATACCGGTATCGGCGGCTATCCATCCGGTTGTAGAATTAATAAAATCGATTCCAAAAAGATAACCGCTGGTATGCGCTACTTGATCTATAAAGCTCAGTCCGCCGTTGGTGGAAAACTTGATCGTGCCACTATTGCCGCTAATCCAAACCGAATCAGGTCCTATATTTTCAACACCCCAAAGCGTGTTGGGGGTATTATCGGGCATCAACATCCAGGTTTCTCCACCGTTGGTGGTGCGCAGAGCTTCGGATGTTTCTGTCACTAACCAGGCGCGGTTCCGCCCAAAGGTAGCCAGATGTCTGGCGCTGCTGTTATAAAATTTATAATACTCCACCTGAAAGCCATAATGCTGCAGCGTTTCTTTGAGATATTGCGCAGCCAGGATATTATCAGTAGTCGATGAATACCTGGTGTGGATTGTATCGATCCCGCCATTAATATTTATAGTTGCATTACCGGAGAGCCTGTTAAGAAACGATATGATCGTATCCTGGTTTACGCGGTGTATTAAGGTATCGATGCGAGTGTTATATGTTAAGATCGCATCGTCGGGAAGATATGTACCCTCTTTGGGCATGCTTCTCAGATTCAGAACCTGATACGATGAGGCAGCATTTATGGGTCTTCTGCTAATGATATAACCAGGTCCGGAGACAATCGCCTCGTTGCCAGCGATGGCAACACCTAATGGGCTTATATAACATAGATACAGAGTCGAGGTTTCATCATCGAAAGCAGTAGCCTGATATCTTATGTTATAATAATCAAGCCAGGCTAATTCTTTCGGGCCACCAGATAGATAAACCTTATCCGTAGCCGATCCCCAATAATAACCGGTAAAGCCCCTCAGGGCAATTTGAGTTTGAATACCATTATTAGGTAGACTTATGATGTAATTATCTGATGCAAAAACTGCCGAGGCGAGCAGAATTAATACGAGAGCTAATACGGGGATTTTCATTTACAGCTCCTTGTTATTTACTGACAACAATTTAGCACGACTCGGCAAAATGTCAAGGCAGTTTAAGCCTCTACGAAATGGACTAACCACGATATATAGTAGAATGAAATGCATTGAACCACAACATCTTGTATTTTTTTACAAAAAGTGCATAAAATAATCTTGACAGAAACAGCCCGCCGTGATTAAATAAGCCCTCCGTTGCTGGTATAGAACGGGCCGATATTTAGTGAGTCGGCAAGAGTAGTTCAGACTATAATTTATTATAGATCAGAATTTTTGGCTTTAGGGGGAGGTTTTATAGGTGTTCCCAAAAATTATTCAGGAGAAAGCGGTGAACGGCGACTCAAGCCCACATATTACCAATGCCTCGGTAGAGCTGATGGTGATTACACCGGGTGCCGAGGATATCATCGAGAGGGCTTGCCGTACCTGCTATCTCTCCTTTTTTAGATATGATCCTCCAAAATCAACGGAGGAGCTAATAAAAAAGATTCTGCTAAAGAAACATTTTTCGGTCTTAGAGCACGCCTCAGCTACGTTCCGTATCGAAGGCGGCTCCAGAGTTTTTACCCATGAACTGGTCAGGCATCGCTTCATTTCGCCATCGCAGGAGAGCCAGCGTTATGTAGTATACGCTGATAAGCACGATCGTAAGAAAACCACCGATTTTCAGTTTGTGATGCCCGAGACGATTGCTAATGCTCAGACTGCCGACAAGCCGGATAAGGCCGCTCGGGCCTATGAAAAAGCCATCATGGCCGCCTACGAGACTTATGAGCAGCTGCTTGATGCTGGCGTCCCCCCAGAGGATGCCCGTTATGTGCTTCCCAATGCCACCGTTTCGCAGATTGTAATAACTGCCAATTTCAGGGAGTTACGTCACTTCTTCTGCGTCAGGACCCATCCCAGGGCTCATTGGGAGATCCGGGAAATAGCTCTTAAAATGCTTGAAATCATGCAACAAAGCGCCCCTATCGTATTCGGAGACTTCAGGATAGACGAGGGAACTAAATCGGCGAGTTTCGAATTTGAAACGTAGGATGCGCTCTTTTATATATAAGTTGGAGGGAGAACTAAATTGGAAAAATTACAAGTTGACATCAAGCCGCAGCTGACTCCTAACTCGTTGGCTGTTCTGCGCAGGCGTTATCTGACCAAAAATGATCAGGGTCAAATAATTGAATCGCCTGAGGAGCTATTCGTGCGCGTAGCTTCGACTATTGCGGCTGGTGACGCTAATTTCGGAGCCACTCCGGCGGAGGTAGAGGAAGTCGCTCAGGGGTTCTATCGTATCATGGCCAGGCTTGAGTTTTTGCCTAACTCGCCCACGCTCATGAACGCCGGGCGCAGGCTGGGGCAACTATCGGCCTGCTTCGTGCTTCCGATAGGCGACTCGATGGATTCGATTTTCGAGACGGTAAAAAATACCGCATTAATTCATAAATCTGGCGGAGGTACAGGCTTTGCGTTTTCGCGCCTCCGGCCCAAGAACTCAGTTGTAGCCTCAACCTCAGGCGTGGCCTCTGGGCCGGTGAGCTTCATGAAAGTTATCAATGCCGCCACCGAGGCGGTCAAGCAGGGCGGGACGCGCCGCGGCGCCAATATGGGAATATTGCGTGTCGATCATCCTGATATTTTAGAGTTTATCAAATGCAAGGACGACCTTAGCGAACTCAACAACTTCAACATCTCCGTTGCGGTTACGGATGAGTTCATGAGGGCGGTCAAGAACCGTACATCCTACCCTCTGCTTGATCCCCAGTCAGGCAGACAGCATACTATCGATGGTAAACTGCAGACGCTTGACGCCAACGAGGTATTCCAGGCGATAATCGACCACGCTCATCGGACTGGCGAGCCGGGAATAATCTTTATTGATCGCATCAATGCTACCGAAAATACTCCCAAGGTCGGCTTGGTTGAGGCTACCAACCCCTGCGGCGAGCAGCCGCTTCTCCCCTACGAAAGCTGCAACCTGGGCTCAATAAATCTTTCCAAGGTAGTTCGTGCAGTGGTTGACCCATCTGATACATCCAAGATGTTCCGCAATGAGATAGATTGGGATAAATTAAGAGAGTTGGTGCATATCGCGGTGCATTTCCTCGATAACGTCATCGAGCAAAACCGTTATCCCTTGCCTGAAATCGAACAGGCTACCAGAAATAACCGTCGTATTGGTTTGGGGGTTATGGGCTGGGCCGATCTTTTAGTTATGCTCGATATCCCCTACAATTCCGATGATGCCCTGAAGCTTGGCGATCAGTTGATGGAATTCATCGAAACCGAGGCTGATAAGGCCAGCAATGCTCTGGCTGAAAAGCGCGGTGATTTCCCCAACTGGGAGAAATCAATATTCAGTGGCAAAGGGCTGTCACCTGCCAAACATCGCAGAAATTCTACAGTCACTACAGTTGCGCCAACCGGCACTATCTCTATTATCGCCGGATGCTCATCGGGGATTGAGCCGATTTTCGCGGTTAGCTATGTGCGCAATGTGATGGACAACACCAAGCTTATCGAAACCAATCCGATTTTCGAGGCTCGCTCTAAGGAGATGGGCTTTTTCTCGGACCGCTTGATGGAGCGGATCGCCGAGAAAAATTCTATCGCAGATTTTGAGGAGATACCCGAGGACCTCCGGCATGTTTTTGTGACCGCCCACGATGTCACTCCTGAGTGGCATATCAAGATGCAGGCTGTATTCCAACGTCATACCGAGAACGCGGTCTCCAAGACAATCAACATGACCCGCGAGGCTACCGTTGACGATGTCCGCACCGCTTATGAACTATCCTATAGTCTCAACTGCAAAGGCGTTACAATTTATCGTGATGGCTCGCGCGCTTACCAGGTTCTCTCCACCAAACAAACCGAGGGAGCAACCTCGGTGGATGAGAAAGGGGTCGTCAAGGATCGCCCCGAAGCGCTCCAAGGAATCACCAGCAAGATTAAGACCGGCTTCGGAAATCTATATGTGACGATCAACA
>DOTU01000128.1:12642-19998 GCA_003520965.1 Candidatus Zixiibacteriota bacterium | reverse complement strand
GCCTTATCAAATTTCGATATCGCTGCGTCATTTCATTATAACCCGCTAATTATGTTAACCCTGATTGGCCTAATATTATTTTCGTTGATAATATTCGCCGGGATTATTTTCCGACGAAGACTCGCCATTACTCTATCGCCTCTTGAAAAGAGGGGTCTGCGCATTTCGGCTATCCTGCTTGTTGCCGCCAATTGGGTTTATCTAATTATTAGAATGACATAGGCGTCAACGTAAAAACGATAAATCAATCGTCGGAATAATAGTTAATAGGAGGACAAACGGTATTTTGATTGTGTAGCGGTACAGCTTGCTGTGCCGAACTTACCTACCATTACCTTTCAATGGTTATTGATATCTTGAGTGCATTTTATTATACTTAAGCCTGAATTATTATGGAGCATGAAACCAAATGAATGAACCGAAATATAAGAAAATCTTTTTATCCGGCGTTATCCAGGGCTCTGCTCTTGGACGGAATATCCACTCTCAGGAGTATAGACAACAGATTCGGGCGATTCTGCAAGAAGCCATGCCTGGGTCCGAAGTCTATGACCCTTTCGACGGCCATGAATACTCTATAGATTATGATGACGAGCAGGGCAAGCAAACCTTCTTTCACCATGTCAAAATGGTCCAGGAATCTGATTTGGTTATCGCCTATCTGCCTCACGCTTCGCTCGGCACGGCCATCGAAATCTGGGAATCATACCAACGAGGTATACCGGTCTGGATTATCTCTCCTATGAGCACCAACTGGGTGGTTCGTTTTTGCAGTAATAAGGTTTTCGCCGATCTCGATTCGTTTGGCGAATACCTTAAAAGCGAGTTTGTTAACGCGGAGTAGCCATGCCCACTTATGAATATAAATGCCGCGATTGCGGTGAAAAATTTGACGAGTTTCAAAAAATAACCGATCCGCCCCTGACCCGTTGCCCGGCCTGCGGGGGAGAGGTTGACCGCGTCATCTCCGGCGGCTCCGGAGTAATGTTTAAGGGCTCTGGTTTTTATATTACCGATTACCGTTCCGCCAGCTATAAAAAAGCAGCCGAAAACGAGCGAACCGCCGATCTCAACTCCCGCGCGGCCAGCGATTCCAAGCCCAAAACCGACTCAACCCCTAAAACAGATTCCAAACCCAAGCCCGAATCAAAACCCAAGAAGGATTAATTTGGGCGTCACAGCTTGCTGTGACCCCAAATTTACTGTGGCGTCGGGTCGCCTGACCCGACGCTTAAAGTTGTCAGGTGAGGCCACATGGCAACACAATCAATCTTTCTGTTGCCCCGCTAATTGCCCGCAAGCCCCCTGAATATCGATCCCGCGGCTTTCTCTGATCATAGCGGCATAGACTCTTGGATATAGATAGTCGCGGAATTTGATTACCTTTTCCTCGTCAGGTTTTTTAAACGGTAGCCCCTCGACCGGATTATAGCGTATGAGATTTATCTTGCAGGGGATACCCTCGATCAGCTTAACCAGTTTTTTGGCATCGGCAATTGAATCGTTAACTCCTCCCAAAAGCAGATACTCAAACGATGCCCGCCGTCCGGCCTTTTTGGTGTAACGTTTTGCCTCGTCCATTATATCCACGAGGCTGGTGCTTTTTGCCGGGGGAATCAGCCTCTGCCTGAGTTCATCATCGGCGGCATGCAGCGAGATCGCCAGCCCCAGTTTTCCGGGATTTGAAACAAACCGCTTCAATCCCTTGAGTATTCCAACCGTCGAAATCGTAATTTTCTTCTGTGATAACGACGGCCCATAATCATCATTCAATATTCGGCATGCCTTCAGAACATTATCGAGATTCAGCATTGGCTCGCCCATTCCCATAAAAACGATATTAGAGATTCGCCGCTTCGATTCACGTTGTACTCTCAAAAACTGATCGACAATTTCACCGGCCTTGAGATTTCGTTTGAAACCCATTCGCCCGGTTGCGCAAAAAAGACATCCCGCTGGGCAACCTACCTGGCATGATACGCAGAGTGTAACCCGTTGCGCCTCCGGTATCAATACCGATTCGATATGATTGCCATCAGATAGCCGAAAAAGGAATTTTGTCGAGCCATCGGACGAAACCAGCTTCTTATCACAGGCAAGTTCGGAGATATAAGCGGCCTCGGAAAGTTTTTCCCTGATCGGTTTTCCGATATCGCTCATGCCGCTGAAATCAAGAACGCCCTCCTGGTAAATCCAGCGAAATATCTGCCGCCCTCTGAAAGACTGTAATCCCAGGCTTTGGGCATACTCTTGCATTTCAGCCCGGTCCATTCCTTTTAAATCGATCTTTTCCATCTTACCCGAATTTATCAAATTTGTCCTGCAATTCAAAATCATTTATCTTGACTGCCAACTTCTCTTTTTCTAAGCTAATAGTATGAAAGTAGCTACAGTCCAATTTCAGCCCAAATTCGGCGAAATCGAGGCCAACATCGATCGCGTCTTTTCTCTCCTTGATGACGTTAAAGCCAATCTCTTCGTTCTGCCGGAGTTATGTTTCAGCGGTTATACGTTTCTATCTTATGATGAGGCCCTGTCCCTCTCCGAGCCGGCCGATACCGGCTTGTCTTTCGTTAAAATGAAAGAACTCGCCCGTTGCCTTGATGCCGCGATTATCTTCGGCTTTCCCGAGCAAGCCCCGGAGGGTCTTTTTAACTCCTGTGCCTTCATCGCCCCTGATGGCAGAGTAGTCATTTACCGAAAACTGCATCTTTTTATGAACGAAAAGGACTGGTTTCTTCCCGGCAACAAGGAACCCGAGATTGTCGAATTTCGCGGTTGCCGCCTGGGCATGATGATCTGCTTCGATTGGATATTTCCAGAAACGGCTAGAACCCTGGCCCTGAAAGGGGCGCATATTATCTGCCATCCGGCTAACCTGGTCATGCCTTTCTGCCAGTCGGCGATGATCACCCGTTGCCTGGAAAACCGCGTTTTTGCCATGACTGCCAATAGGATAGGGGAGGAGGCCAGAGGCGTAATTGTAAATAAGTTTACCGGGCAAAGCCAGATAGTTTCGCCTTTAGGAAATATTCTCTACCGCGCTGTAAATGATAAAGATGAGGTTGGATTTGCCGATATTAATTACAGGGAAAGCGAAGATAAGGCCCTTAACGAAAAAAATAACCTGTGGGAGGATCGTCGACCCCGATTCTATTTCGACTATGGCAAGAAAAAACTATAAAATTCTCGTAATCGATGATGAACCGGAAATAACCGAGATCATCAAGTCTTTTCTTAGTAGTGCCGGGTACGATGTTCTAACTGAAAACTCATCGGTGATGGGAGTTGAAAAAGCCAAAATATATAAACCCGATCTCATCATCCTCGATATTATGATGCCGGTTATGGATGGCTACGAGGTTTGCGCCAGCATTAAAAAAGATATGGAGCTTTCGGGCATTCCAATTTTACTGCTTACCGGTAAGGATGCTCATGAGGATGGCGGGAGAAGTTTCCAATCGGGCGCTGATCTTTTCATTAAAAAACCGTTTTCTTGCGAGCGTCTTCTTCAAATGGTGAAAATGGTTTTAATTTCCGTCGCCAGATGAGCTATTTCTAAATTTCCCACTGGGCCGCAAGCTACCAAGCTTGCGGTTTTTTTATTGCAAACGCATGTTAAAAACCCTCAAGGGTTTTGACTCATTAAATCAAACCAATAGCTTGCTGTTTATATTCATCAATATGTAATGTAAAATACCTCTGGACTTCTATCCGCTTTTATTGTAAATGTAACCCTTCAAAATAAGCAAAAACAGGAAACATCTGTTTGGTTTGACAGTATAATTCCAGTTGAGCTTGAAAGATATCAAAGGTTTAGTAGGATTTCAACAGTTTGAAGGAGGAGTAACGTGCTACGACGATTCATCACCATGGTTTTGATGGGGTTATTTGTTACCGGTCTGGTATTTGCGCAAGAGAAGACAGAACCGAAAAAAGAGGAGCAGCCCAAGAAAGTTGAGAAAAAAGTGGAAAAGAAAAATCCGATAATCGAAATGCAAACTAATTACGGTAATATCTATCTTGAAGTGTTCGAGAAAGAAACCCCAATTCATGCCGGCAATTTTCTAACCAAAGTCGACGCCGGTAAGTATGATAAGCTGACCTTCCATCGCATAGTCCCGAACTTTGTAATTCAGGGCGGCGATCCCCAGGGAAGCGGTATGGGCAGCATGGAGGGGCCATCATTGTCTGACGAAAAATCACCTTTCCCGGAGATTCGCGGTACAATGGCCATGGCACGCTCCAACGCGGCTTCGAATTGCCAATTCTATATTAATCTAAAGGATAACACTTTTCTCGATCAGCAGAAATTCTCAACCTTCGCCAAGGTCGTCAAGGGTATGGACGTGGTTGACAAGATTGCCGCTGTCAAGACTGGCCCCAATGACAAGCCCGTTGAGCCGGTAGTGATGACCAAGCTTGTTCGGGTCAGCAGCATCCCAACCGATAAAGTTGTCGAAAAGAAAATGGTTGAACCTGAAAAGAAATCTACCGAGCCCGAAAAAAAGTCACCTGAAACAAAGTAAGGCTTTTGAAGAAACTAACAATACTTGGCTCCTCCGGCTCGATCGGCCAAAACGCCCTCTGGGTGGCTAACCGATTCCCGGAGGAGTTTAAAATTTTTGGACTGTCGGTCCATTCTAATACCGCAATTTTAGCCGAACAGATCAAGCGTTTCCGGCCGCAAGTTGTATGTGTGGCAGACCAAGACGTTGCTGCCTCGTTTGCAATTGATACCAGGCTGCTGGGAGTAGAACTTCTATCAGGTGATTCGGGGCTGGAAACACTGGCTGCACACCCTGACGCTGATATCGTTCTCAACTCCGTTGTAGGGTTCGCCGGGTTGCGCTCAACTTTAGCCGCCGCGCGGGCTGGCAAACGAATTGCCTTAGCAAATAAAGAATCGATGGTTGCCGGCGGGGAGCTTGTTAATAAAACAGTCCGCGAAGGTAATGCCGAGATCATTCCGGTTGACTCTGAGCATTCCGCCATCTTTCAGTGCCTGAAATCTGGCAGAAAAGAGGATATCAAACGCCTGATCCTGACCTCCTCTGGCGGCCCGTTCAGGCATTATCCAATCGAAAGTTTCCCATCTATTACCGTGGAGCAGGCGTTAAAACATCCCACCTGGAATATGGGAAAAAAGATTACGATCGACTCCGCTACCCTGTTCAATAAGGGGCTGGAAATCATTGAGGCGGTCTATCTTTTCGGCCTTCCTGCGGATAGAATCGATGTTGTTATTCATCCTCAATCAATTGTTCATTCGATGGTTGAATATGTTGATGGCTCAACAATCGCTCAGCTTTCCCGCCCCGATATGCGCTTGCCTATCGAATATGCCCTGTTTTACCCCCAGCGCCGCAATCTCGAAGTTGGCGAAATCGATTATGAAAAGCCATTTTCGCTCGATTTTGAACCACCCGATCCAGCCAAATTCCCCAGCCTGAGGCTGGCCAGGCAAGCCCTCGATATGGGTGGCACTGCCCCGGCTATCCTTAATGCCGCCAACGAGGTGGCGGTTCAGGCGTTCCTTGAGCGCCGCATTGCTTTCCCCGATATATTTGGGACCGTCGATTATTCACTAAACAAAGCATCAATTTCAAACGTAGTTAGTCTTGATTCTATTTTCTCTGCCGATAAAAATGGTAGGGAACTGGCCAGTCAATTTGCACGTTCCAGAAGCGTTTGAGGATATCAACGGGGAACTTAAATATGACATGGAAGTTTTTAATAATTGAGATTGGAAATATCGATGTTTAGTTGGATTTTGCCATTTGTTATCATTCTCGGGGTGCTCGTTTTTGTCCACGAGCTGGGCCACTTTTTAGCCGCCAAACGATCAGGGATTAAGGTAGAGCGGTTCTCCTTGGGATTTCCTCCCAATATAATTAAAAAAAGAATCGGCGAGACAGAGTACTGTATCGGTCTTATTCCGCTTGGCGGATATGTTAAGATGAAAGGCGATGTGCCCGATTTCGCTGATGATAAAACTGAGCCAACCGGCGATCCCGGCGAATTTATGTCCGCCCCGGTCTGGAAACGGGCCATAGTTATTGCCGCCGGGCCAATTATGAACATTATCGCTGCGATTCTTCTTTTCATGGTTATGGTCTGGGCTTGGGGGAATCCGGAAGTCCGGCCCAATTCGACCGAGATCGGCGCAGTTGTTCCAGATACCCCGGCTTTTAAATCAGGGCTTAAGGAAGGCGATAAAATACTAACTATCGACGGCAGAACTTTCCAGGATTTCGAAGGGATAGCCCAATATATTAAAAGCCAGCCTGAGAAAGAGATCGTCATCGTTTATCGCCGCGACGGTAAAATCGAGCATTCCGAGACCAAAACCTTGAAAGTTGATGTCAAAGACTCAACTGGAGTAGTCAGCTTTGAGGGGAGACTTGGGATAGATCCGGTCTTCGATTTTCATTCGACCAACGCTTGGGAAGGATTCAAAGGCGGTTTTGAGAGCACTTATTATGTTGGGAAAATCACCCTTGATTTTCTCTGGAAACTTATTACCCGCCAGGAATCAATGAAGATGCTGGGCGGGCCGATCATGATTGCCGATCAGGCCGGTAAGGCGCTTAAGAAAGGATTGCCATACTTAATTAACCTGGCGGCCTTCCTGTCGATCAATTTGGGGATACTGAATATCCTCCCGATACCGGTTCTTGACGGTGGCCACCTCGTATTCCTAAGTATCGAGGCGATAAGGCGTAAACCGATTTCCTTCAAGAAACGCTTGATATGGCAGCAGATAGGCATGGGCCTGCTATTGCTGCTCATGGTCTTTGTGACTTACAACGATATTGCCCGGTTGATCACCGGAGGGCAGTAACGCGATTCTATCGAAAATTATTAAGGGCGGCTCTATTTGGAGTCGCCTTTTTTATATCTTATCAAAATTGTAGGTCTGGCCCCTGACGCCTGACTAAGTAATGCCGGGAATTTCTGTGCCGTCAGGTGCCCTCACCTGACGGCGCTTGAAATCAAACCTTTGCGCGGTTAATACCCCGATCCTGACCGCAACGAACCTTATTCAAGTGCGGCGTCGGGAACTCCTTCACAACGCACTTAGATATTTAAGAGCATTATAATAATTTAATTGAAGTAAGGACAGAACATCGTTCTGTCCGGCGACCTCGAAGAGGTCGCATATTGGGCTTTGGAAATATCTTCTCGACGCATTCATGCGCGGCCGCCTTTTTTATATCCATCCAGAGCGGCCTTAAGGATACCTACCATCTCCTCGCGTACCGTTATCGGCTTTATTATCTCTGCCTCGGCCCCAAACCCTAACACCCAACGCAGAAACTCATCTGTCCCTGCGGCTTTGACCTCATACATGAC
>DOTU01000128.1:2670-12307 GCA_003520965.1 Candidatus Zixiibacteriota bacterium | reverse complement strand
AAAGCGCACTTTGAAATCGACCTGTTCGCCGCTGAAGACTCCCAAACTCCCCGCGAAATAGGACTCAACCGAGAAATCTTTCGGAATCTCAAACCTTTCCCGTAACATCTCAACGGTCTGCAGCCGCCCCAGGCGAAACGTGCGGATTTCGTTTCGCAAACGGCAGAAGCCGACCAGGTACCAGGCATGACGGCGGAAGCAGATTGCGTACGGTGCAATCTCTCGCTTGGTGCGCTGGCCTTTAAGCGAAGTATAACTTACTCTCACTATCTGCTTGTTTGTGATAGCCTCTTCGAGCAGCGGAGCATATTTATGATTCCCCGGACGTTCAGTGGAAATGGCGCCAATTTTGATGGCTTCAAGCCCTACCACCTTGTCCTCGCCGGACATGATTTTATCACTGATACGACGGATAGTATCTGAATATAGTTTTCCGGTTGCGAACAGGGGAGACTGTAAGAGGCTCAGCAGAAAACCTGCCTCGTGGGCGCTGAGGTTACTTGGCGGCAGAAAGCCGTTGTGCAGCAGCTTATAGCCGCCGTCGTAATAGATTGGGATATTTGCTTCAGAGATTGAGATGATATCGCGGTAAATAGTTCGTTCTGTGACCTCGCATCGCTTAGCCAGATCACAGGAGCGAAGCCTGTGATTGGTGCGCAGAAGCGAGAGGATATAAAGTAGTCGTTCGGTTTTTTTCATGGCTAATCAGCCCTCTCCGGACGCCCCCCGAACTCGAATTCTAAGTCTTCAAAGCAAACGGATTAAAATTTGTTCCGTGGTCGTACGTATCAACTTCCTCCGTTCGCTTGAGAAACCTGACCACCAGATAGGTCAATGGCGTAAATGCAGCCTCGAATCCAACCTTAAACACATAATTGGATATAATTACGGTCATCAGCAGTTCATTTGGCAAAACACCATAGAATGCGATTGTTACGAAAAGAAGCGTATCGACTCCCTCGCCGATTATGGTTGAGCTAATCGTTCGCGACCATAGCCATTTGCCTTTGGTGAGTATCTTCATTTTGGCCAGAGTATAGGAGTTTGAAAACTCCCCTGCAAAATAAGCCACCAGCGACGCAATCACTATCCTTGGAGTCAGGCCCAGTATTTTCTCGTAGGCATCCTGGTTCTCCCATCCCGAGGCAGGTGGGAGCTTGCCAACAGCAATAAATGTCAGTGACATCAACAACGCCGCAAAAAAGCCGGTCCAGATAACTCGCCTTGAGTTTCGATAACCGTAGACCTCGGTTAGAATATCACCAAAAATATAACTGACCGGAAAAAGGATTGTCCCGCCATCGAATGTAAACGGCCCCAACTTTAAAATTTTAGATGAGGCCACATTAGATATGAGTAGAACTGCCACAAAAAGGCCGAGAATGATATCGTAATACTTATACTTTTTCATGGCGCTGATAAAATTCCTCGAGCGATTCCCTTCATATAATCTCCCGCCACTACAACCGCCCGGTCAAGAGAGAGGAGACGGGTGGAATCATACCGTCCCCGGTAGCTCGATTTCGCTCCCGCCGGCGATGAGTAAAACTCCATTTCCGAAAAAATATCGCTCTTATATATCTGAGCTTCGGGATGGTTAGTTGATCCAATCTGTCCTTTATCAATCTCGATCACGAGCATTTCGCCCGTATCATTAATCCGGCCTAGGATTCGTATCTTCTTATTCCCGAACAAGGTCGCCGCAGAGAGCGCGTGAAATGCGCTTGCTGCGAATACCGGACGGGTCGACTCGCTTCCATCTTCTTTTTCTATCAGGATTTCATACCCCTGGTCGTACATCGCCCACGGGTAAGCGTAACGAATCTCCCTGTCGGCACCCAACACAATGCAACCCTTCTCATCGAGCTTAAGAAGCGCATTTTGGATTTTAACCGGATCTAGCCTGAGTGAATCGGCGAGCTCATCCGCTTGTGGGATATGCCCCAGCTTAGGACTCGAATAAAGCAAATAACGATATATCTTCGACTCGTCCCGATTGAATATGGGGGCTTTGGTTAGCTCCGCTTTGTAGCCGTCGATTGTCAACTCCTGCCCGAACCATTTATCAGACGAGTCCGAAAATAGGTAAGTCAGGCCAATTACTAGAGTTATCGTAATCATGCCTGCCAGAACACCGAGGATTTTCCTATTAAGCCCTAAGAACGCGGAACCGTAAACGAACAGCATGATCGGATATATCCCCAAAAATGTCAGAGGCGATTTGCGCGCCATAAACAAGATCGTCAGAACAATAGTGGGGAGGCACAGTCCGACAAGTCTCATTGCTTTGATTGCCGGCTCTTTGGCCCCAAGAATGAAGGCGCAGATTGTAGATAGAATCACGAATAAAAATAGAAACGCCAGAGATTGAAGTCCCCTATAAATCCCAACCTTTACGCTTGCCGAAGCTTCGTAAATTAACAGGGCGCAAAAGCCAACATAGATGAAATAAAACAACCCCCAGCCCTCGAACCCATGTTCGATATAATTCCTCATCCCCGAGGGAATGAAAAAATATGCCTTAATCGCCTTGAACATAATCCATTCCTAAGCTAATGAATATCCTCCATCCACCACAATTACCTGGCCGGTAATCCACTTGGCCTTCTCCGAACAAAGGAAACAAACCACATCGGCCACTTCTTCTGGACGGCCCACTCTTTTGAATGGTGTCCGACGAACCACCTCATCAAGCATTTCTTGATAGCTTGGAAATCCCTTTAAAGCATCAGTATCGATAAAACCACCCGAGACAGTATTAACATTGATAAGATGCGGAGCCAGTTCGTATGCCAGGTAACGCGTCAATGTTTCGATAGCTGCTTTTGACGCGCCGATGGCCGCATACCCGGTTATATAGCGTACAGAGCCAAGCGACGAGAGCGCCACTATCTTAGCCCCGTCGGGCATCATATCGCGCAAAAGCTGCACCGAGCGCAGAAACGCCCAGGCGTTAGTATCCATTGAAAGATGCCAGGCCTTCTCATCGAGATCACCCGCCGACGTGAACACTCCCAGCGCGGCGTTGGATATGAATATATCCAGCTTTCCATATTTTTCGCGAACCTCATCAAATACTTTATGCATCTTTTCATGATTTCCAATATTACAACGGATGGCGATATGATCGCCTCCAAAATTTGACAGTTCCTTTAATGTCTCATCAGCGGCGTTCCGGCTCCGAAGATAGTTTACCGCGACATTAGCCCCGCTCTCGGCCAACTTCAAGGCGATCGCTTTGCCAATCCCCTTGGTACCACCGGTCACAAGCGCGACCTTGCCTTGAAATTCTTTATCCATTCTCCCTCGCTTCTGTCTATTGTGTTTGTTCGCTTATGGTGTCATCTCGGCCAATTAATTGCAAGAATTAAAATTAGCTTGAACGGAAATCATAGTCAAATTGGAGACACCGTTAATACCCAATTTTGCCTTGGCTCCCAAATAGCTTATATCCTTGCAAATAACTGATTTCATCTGATTTTTGCCCCCAAAAACAATGCCGGAGGGGGGATTTGAACCCCCACGGACGTACATCCACTGCGCCCTGAACACAGCGCGTCTGCCAGTTCCGCCACTCCGGCGATATCTCATTCCCCCGGCCTTATTTGCCACGGAAACAAGGCGAATAATATAATAATTATTGGCCGCCTTGCAAGGTCTATTTGGCTGCTTGGCCGTATTCATTTTTTTCGCCTTGCCATTTTGCCCTTTTACCCCTACAATTTTTTATATGAAAACTGATCCGGAAAAATATAGCCATTTAAAATTCGAACACCGTTCTCAACCACTTTTGCCACGAATGGTTTTCCTTCGTCGGTTTATTTTAACTGCTTCCATAAGCATCCTGATTGTCGTCTGTTGGGTGCTGGTGGGAATGGTCGGTTATCACGTTTTGGCTGATCTGCCATGGGTTGATTCATTTCTCAATACCGCCATGATCGTTGGCGGAATGGGGCCGGTCGACGTTCTAAAAGCGAGCTCCGCTAAACTATTCGCCGGTTTTTACGCAATTTTTAGCGGCGTGCTTTTCCTAAGCGCCTTCTCGATAATGGCCGCCCCTATATTCCACCGTTTCCTCCATAGATTTCACCTCGAATCAACTGAACGGGATCGAAAAAAAGGCGATATTAAAACCTGATAGCCTTAAAACTTTTCGCAATTATTTCCGAGTCAGCTTAAAATATCTTCACAACCGTAAATAACCCCCGTTTACCATAATATCGATGGCCGCTCTTATTAATATTCATACCCGTTTGAGATTAGACTAAATCCTAATTTGATTATTGATTTCCCTCATCAATAAAGGACTTCAAACGAAACACAAACCGGTACATCAGAGTTATAATAGCGCAAAGAAGATAAACAAAAGGAGATATGGTATGAAAATCGGAATCATCGGATCTGGTATGGTTGCCCAGCAGTTGGGGTTGGGATTTCTCATACTTGGCCATGATGTCAAACTTGGCACCCGTCACCCCGACAAACTCAATCAATGGCTTGGGCAGGCGGGGGAGAAGGGATCGGTGGGAAGCTTCGAGGATGCAGCTAAATTTGGAGAGCTGATCGCCCTGGCTACCTTGTGGAACAGCGGCGCCACCGAGGAGGCGATCAGGATGGCCGGCAAGGATAACTTCGCCGGTAAAATTGTTATGGATGTTACCAACCCTTTAGCCCCCGGAGGCGAAAAACAACCGCCAAAACTCGCGCTCGCTTATCCCGATTCAGCAGGAGCCAAGATTCAGTCCTGGCTTCCAAAATCCAAAGTGGTTAAGGCGTTTAATATTATCACAGCCTATTATATGGCCAATCCCAAACTCAAAGACGGCACTCCGACCATGTTTATCGCCGGAGATGATACTTCTGCCAATACAACAATCAAAGAGATTGCCGAAAGGTGGGGTTGGGAAGTGGAAATTATCGGCGGTATCGAACAATCATATCTTCTTGAGGCTTTGGCCTTGATCTGGATTAGATATGGCTTTTTGCATAACCACTGGAAACATGCCTTCAAGCTGCTTAAGGAATAATAAATATTTTTTAAAAAATACAAATTCACCAAACTGGCTTCGCGGCGTGGTAATTCCCTAAAGCCCATAATCTAACTAAATTAAAAGGCGACTTCACCTGAAGTCGCCCTTTCCCTTATCCTTGGAATAGAATACCCGAATGATTCATTATTTACTTTCCAGCGCGGCCTTTATCCTTTCCGGCGCACTCAAAATCCTTCCGCCAGGAGGACACTGTGGGCAGAAACGCAAAGCCGGTCCAATTCCTTTCAGATATCTCACAAAATAAGTCACATCGAGTCCGGTCCAACTGCAGGTGCCGTTCACATCGCCCGGAGGGTAAATCATATTTGTGCCCAAGTCACGGCATGGAGGGCACTCATCGTGTGGCGCTCGGCCTCCGTGGAAAAAGTTGACCATGTAAACAACATCAAGTCCGGTGGCGTTTCCCGAGCCATTGACATCGCCCGGCACGTACGAGCACACTCCCTCGATTTCAAACTGCACATCGATTACTGCAACCGGCTCATGAATATCGGTGCTGGTAATCACGATGGCCCCGTTATAGGAGCCTCCCGGCAGCCCGGCAGAATTCATGAAAATCTTAAATGGAAATGGTCCGCTACCTGATGGTAACACCGCGTTTACCAGATCGGTCGAAAGCCAGAAGATCGGTGGCTCGAAAAGTACGGCCAGGGAACTATGCAGATACGACTGATCATAAGCCACTTGCAGTCCGTCGCTCCCGTCGCTGTTTTGAATCCCTACCGTAATATCCGATTCATAAGTACCCGGCCCATATTGATATTGTATCGTTCCTCGCAAACAATCGATGATTATCTCGAAATTATGCGCTCCTGTTTGTCCGGGAGCATAAGACCAGCCTTCCCATGAGATGATGAAAGCATTGGCTACCGCGTCGCCATAATAGTAACAATGACCGCTTGTACCGCCGGTGAGATTATCCCATTCCGGCGCCAGAAGAGTATTGAATTCGGTGTTTGGAATTTGTGAGTTTCCAGAATGAGCCAAACCGTCATCCTCAGGTAGAGGCCTGAATGATACCCAGCCGTTGGTCGAGATCACCACGCTGCTATAGTTGATTCCATAGAAATTGAACGCCATCCCCATCGGGATAGCATCCGTATAACCATCATCCGAATCACCATGAGTCCAGGTTACCGGCGTTCCAGTTTCCGAAATTTCAATCCAGGTAAAGTCAGGTCCTTCCGGATCATCGGAATCAACCCAGGTATATCCGAATATGTCCGGCCCACCCGAATTCATGAGCCGCGGTGGATCATTCACGATTCCGCGCGATCTTTTCATATCGATAACATCGGGCCGCCCATCCTGCCTGGTAATGATTGGTAAATCGTTGTTTGGTTTAGACAGGATTCTTTGTGCCGATTGCACCACACTAACCTGATATCCAAGGCTACATCCAATTCCAACATTTTCGATAAAAGTCGTGACCGTATCGATTCCATGCGGTTGCGCCGCCCCAACGATATGCCTGGATCCAAGCGAGATTTCTGGCTGCGTTGTTGTATCTGCCTGGATAAATGCCCTGATCATGAAATCGCCATAGTATCCTGAAATTAAATACCATTGTCCATACTCTCGAACCCACTTTGCCCCTGCCTGATCCAACGTTCTATCGACCCCCAATCCTGCAGAAGCAGAATCGATAACCGACATACCCGCCCAAATATTTTTACAGTCGACCACCAGGTTGGTATCGCAGCCGATATTCCATACTGTCCAACCGCTTTTTGCCACTATTATCTGGCGACTATAGATCGGTTGAGCGTCAGGAAGCCCATCGCTGTCATCATCTATAAAAATAGATACTAGAGCCGTATCTGGATTTTGGTCATCGGGATTCTCGTCGGTATTGACAAATTTATACGCCACCGCGGAAATGATACTGTTTTCATAAGAGCAGCCAAATTTGCTGGCCATGACATCCGTTGTATCCCCTAACGTGTAACCCAGATACATCGCTCCGTCATCATAAATATAGTTGAGATTGGCCGCCGGCGTTGATTCCAGCGTTATTCCGGTCGTGTCGTTGGCCCGATTCGAATCCTCACCCAAATTACAGAATACGTTTACGCTATAAGTTTCGCATTGGCTGTTTATGTCCCATCCGGGGAACGTAACCGTTGCCGTATCCAGCGATCCCAGCTCTATTACCGCCTGCGTGTTGCTATAGCCATGATCGTCGTATGCCGTTACCTCGAAACTTTCAGTATTGGCCCCCACATTTAAAACACTGGCCACGATATCATAACTTTCGCCATTGCATATCAAGTCGCGAGGCTGAATAACAGCCAGCGCCTTAACATCATGAGGCGGTAAATATGTATAGGTGATAGCCAACCCGGCTTGCGGAGTTTGCCCGATCTGGCCATTATCGTCATAAGGCAACCCGGCATCCTGGGCCTGGTTTTCCACTCCAATTACCACTGCCGTTTGCAAACCTCCTGTAAAGAAACGGTATTGCAGCGAAATTGAATTGTTATTATCGTTAAAAATTGCCTCCATTCCTATATAGGAGCCCGGCAAAGAAACATACTCAACGCTGTCGTATTGGACTATAAACCTGTTTGTAGGCACATCGTGACGATAATACACATGCCCGATTCCCAGCTTCAGGTCGCTCCAGAGCAGCGCTATCATTGCCGATGGACCGTCGATATCCGGAATTATCGATGGGCTGCTATCGGTCCCCGTCGAATCCTCAAATGACAGCCAGCCATTTGTCGAAACGGCAACCCTCGTATAGGTTTGTCCGAAATAATCAAAATCCATCCCCATCTCGATCATGCCGGAATTACCGTCATCCGGATCGGAGAAACTAATCTGCGTCCCTGTACTCTGGATATTGACCCAGTTGTAGGGGAGACCGTCACCGGAGATATTATCGTCAAACGACCATCCCTCCACCGGCCCGGCGTGTCCGACATGAGGAAATGTGGTTGTACTCGAATACAGAGTGTCATTGGAATGATCCAAATCGACAAACATCCGGGTAAAGCACCTGAAATCGTGATTGTTCGCCTCTCCGGCGTGCCATGGAGCGAAATCGACTGTTCTCTCGGTCAGGCTCGGCAGGAGACTTACCGCCTCCGTATCGGAGTAAACAACCGCTCCGATAGAATCGAATATTTGATAGACAACATCGAATGTGGCCGAGTAGATACCAACATTTTTCACCACAGCCGAAACAGGCCATGAGTATCCTACGATTGTTGTTTCAGAAGGACTGGATATCGAATTAACCCGCACATCGTTGGAAAACATATCGATTCTATCTACATTGACGCTGTCGATATACCATCTGCCATCATTATTACCGACATACTTAAAACCGATCACCACATTAGTTTGGTCATTCGCCCAGTTGAGTATATTAAGCGTATCGTGCGCCGGGTTCGAGAGCGAGCCATGATCCGCGCCGAAATAGGTCGCCAGCGTTTCAGGCCACGTGCTCCCGCCATTTATGGAGCCGAGGATAAATGCGGTATCCCTGGCGTCGGTTATGTCTTCATACCATTGTTTTAGAGATAGATGCAGGTTATTTGTGTGATCCGAAAAATCCATCGACGGGCTTATGAGCAATTCGTTTTGCTGCTCCACCGGTGACCAGAAAACGCGGGCGACATTGCCCCAATCTGCGATATTGGCCTGATGCCAGTCATTATCATCGAGCCTGGATACCTGAACATCCAATATGGTCCAACCCGCCGGTGGAATATCTCCGTATGGTCCCCAGCCCGTATCGAATGGTTCGCTGAAAACTACGTAGCCGTCGGCAAACATTCTAACATTATCAATCCGCCAGGAACCGGTCAGCACCGCCTGTCTTTTGACATATTGGAAAGCTAACTTTACCTGGCTAAACCCGGCAGCGAATGCGGAAATATTAAAATACTCGCTATCGGGTACCGCATCGCTTCCGTAATCGGCCCCGGAGTAGACAACTATCGTATCACCCCAGGTATCGCCATTGTCATTGGAGAGAAGCACCAGGGCGGAGTCGGCGCTCTGAGTGAGGTAATCGTCATAATAATGACGGTAGAAAAGCGAGCAGGCCGAAGCCTCGCCAAAATCAATAGCCGGAGTGATCATCCAGTCGTTGTTGTACCGGTTGGCCGAGGCCCCGCTTACTCTGGCAGTGCCGCCTCCCCAGGCAGAATATTTCGACCAATCGTAACTATCCCAGGTACCGTCTGCCAGACCATAATCAAGTATTGTCCAGCCGGACGGTGGATCAGAGGCATTCCAGCCTGCCGGACTCTCGAAATCCTGAAACATAACATTATCCAGTATTTTGGGAGTCGCACTTGATCCTTCTATGGTCGCCGCCGACACGGCTGCAACCATTATCATCACCATCAACAAAACAATAACTTTTTTCATAACTTACTCCTTAATCCCCGTTATAAAAATGGCAATTTTTACAATGATCAAAACTCCGGATTGAAAAATACCGGAATTATTATTTTCGCTGAAATACTAATTGCGAAATTGTCAGAACTCTTACGAAGACTGCTTGTAGTTAACCGATCATAGGGTTTCGTTACGATTCAAGCTTGTCATTTACAACCCTGACGTGATCCAAA
>DOTU01000128.1:0-2334 GCA_003520965.1 Candidatus Zixiibacteriota bacterium | reverse complement strand
TTGTACAACAAATTCCCTTATTTTTTACCCGCGGTTAAAATTCTTTGCGACCTTAGAATTGAATTTCGGATAAAACATCGTTTCCACTCCCAGCCGATGATTTTCCTTGAAACTCCACAATTCTCAGAGTATATTCGAAAGTCATGTCGGATTCTATTCTCTGGCCACGGCTATCCGCAGCCGGCAAATTCATTTTGGGGGCAATATCTTATAGGTGGTATCAAATCCTTGTAATTGATACGTTATTAATTTGCAAATTGATAAGTTCATGCTGTTGTAATATTTGCTGGGTATGCAATACCCAAAGAGCCCGGAGGATTGTATGAATTTTTTGGTCACCTTCCTATCGTATTTACCATTTTTTATTGTCTTGGGTTATATCCTGATGGATATATTCAAGCAAAACCCCGCAGTCCAGCACTCTGTTGCTTATAAAACCAGACGAGCCATTAACTGGCTTCCTTTAGGATTTACCTACGCTTTCCTGTATATGGCCCGCTACAACCTTACTGTCTCCAAAAACGCGTTAGGCAGCTTGATGTCCAAGGAAAGTTTTGGCACGATATTCGGAGTTGGCGCTTTTGTCTATGCTATTGCCTTTCTTATCAATGGACCACTGACCGATAAAATTGGCGGCAAGAGAGCCATTATCATCTCAGCGGTGGGGGCCGCTTTGGCTAACGTAGCCATGGGCTTCCTGGTATATGGGCGGTTAGTCAAACAATGGAATATAAATCTTACTGGTTGGTTCGTTGTTCTTTATGGCTTGAATATGTATTTCCAGAGTTACGGCGCTGTGGCTATTGTTAAAGTTAATGCCGGATGGTTTCACGTACGTGAGCGAGGCACCTTTGGCGGTATCTTTGGTATTCTGATTTCTTTGGGCCTCTTTTTCGCATTCGATTGGGGTTTGGCAGTTGTTAATGCCACTAAAGCCACGCTCGACACCAATCTAAATTGGATTGAGCAAATTCTACGTAGTCTATTGGGAAGTGCCGGTAGCCCAATCGATCAAACCTGGATGGTCTTTTTCGTGCCTGCCGGGATTTTGGTAATTTTCGCCCTGCTTGATTTCCTGATTATTCGCGATATGCCCAGCGGCGCCGGTTTCCCCGATATCTACACCGCCGATGCCTCGGCGGGGGAGGACGATAAACCGTTCAGCCTGGGCGAGATTCTCAAGAAAATTCTGACCAACAAGATTCTTCTCACTATCGCCTTCATTGAATTTTGTACCGGAGTCCTTCGTAACGGCGTGATGCACTGGTATCCGATCTTTTTAAAGGATTACCTCAAACTGCCCAACTCGGCGTTCATGGTTGCCAACTGGGGTTTGCTCCTGATGCTGGCCGGTGTTTTTGGAGGTATGTTTGCCGGAACAATATCCGATCGCGTCTTTAAATCAAGACGAGGCCCTGTGGCTGCAATTTTCTACGGTGCCATGTTCATTGCCGTTTTAATTATGGCCTTCGTGGTTAAGGGGAATCAAACGGTCTTGGCCGTTGCCGCAGTTGCTATGTCTTTCTGCGTCATCGGAACTCATGGCGTCCTGTCCGGCACATCGACTATGGATTTCGGCGGACGGCGCGCTGCTGGCACTGCGGTTGGGTTGATTGACGGCTTCGTATATCTGGGTACCGGTGTCCAATCGTTATCTCTTGGCTTTATTACCACCCATAACTGGAGTTGGTGGCCAATATTTTTGATTCCCTTTACCCTCATCGGATTCTATCTGGCCACTCGAATTTGGCAGGCGATCCCCGTACCCAAAGCCGCCAATACTAAGTAAACCGAAATTCCCGTATGCGTCAGGATGGAGCGAGACGACATCTCGCTTCGAGTCGTATCGACCTGATGCTTCCGATAGCCTCGTGTGCATCGCGCATGTCCTCATGCGCGATGCCATAAAAAAACCTGCGTGGCAGCCTTCCTCGTCTGCCCCTTCCTCAATCGGACAATCTAGCCCTGTTAGCCAAGCCATTTTTTCGTAGGCGGGGTTCTGAAAGCTTGCTCGCCGCAGGCGAGAACCCCGGGTTTCGGTGCTTCGGGAACTGTGATTCCCGAAGCACCCTGCTTATAAATCAACGATCTACAATCTCTTATATTTCAGTTCGTTCGGCAATCACAGTTGCCGAACGACCATTTTAGATCTTTTGTCAAAGCCTACCCTGGTCTGCCACCCACTCCGTTGTTTTCGCAATTCGCTTCATTAACAATTTCATTTTTTCAAAGCCTTTATACAGGTGTTAAAATATTTTCATTCCTTTGATATTTTCTTTAACTTAAACGGGCACAATAATTTATGCCCCTACAAGTCGGTAAAATTGCTTTCTT
>DOTU01000280.1:5910-14130 GCA_003520965.1 Candidatus Zixiibacteriota bacterium | reverse complement strand
GATACCATGCCCCGCTATGGTATCCCCAGCCTTTCCAAAGATGACGTACTAAGTTACTACCGCTGGGAAATTGCGAAGATGAAAGATTATGTCATCCAGAGCAACTATGCCACTATCCCGGATAATTTCGGCCAGTGTATCCCGATGGAGACCCCCACTTTCATGCGCGGTATCATCCGCGGAATCGCTTACGAGCCGCCCGCGCCGCTCGATTCATTCCAGAACGGCTTTTTCTACGTGCGCCCACTTCCGGATACATTTTCTGAAAAGCAGAAAGCCGATCAGATGTCATTTATCTATCGTCGAGGTTTCCGCGGCTCGATTGTACATGAGGGATATCCGGGACATCATCTTCAGCTTCTACTGGCCAATCATAATCAATCCAAAATAAGAAAGATTCAGCAGGATAATGTGCTGGTCGAGGGTTGGGCGCTCTATTGTGAAGAGATGGTCTATAAGCAAGGGCTCTACGGCGATGATCCCCGTCAATGGGACGGTGTCTTAGGTGGCATTCGGTTCCGCGCTGTGCGGATTATTGTCGATATCGGCCTTCAGACCGGACGATTCACCCCACAAACGGCCCTTGATTTCATGAACGAGAAGCTTGGCAAAAACGATTATTACTACACCGCCGAGATTCGCCGCTACTGCGCCAACCCCACCCAGGCTCTCTCATACCTCACCGGCAAAACGATGATCCTGCACATGCAAGCTCGCGCCCAGGCCAAGGAAGGCGACAAGTTCGATCTCAAGCATTTCCACGACCAGCTTCTCTCCGAAGGCAGCATTTCGCCGACCCTGATTGCTCAAAAGTATGGGTGGTAAGATAGATATTGTGCGGCGGGAACTGTCATTACCGCCGCAGATTGATCTGTAGAAGAGGACCACCGCGGTTCCCGGTTTTTGCTTGAGGTCGCAATTTGCGACTTCAAGATAATATTAAGCCGTTGACTTTATCCATTATCGTATGATAAATAAATCTTTTGAAGAACAATAGTAAATCGAGTGAATTGATACCAATCGAGAGAATACAGAGCGCTATCCTCATCATTCGTGGTCAAAAGGTGATGCTGGATAGAGACTTGGCGCAACTTTATGGAGTGCTAACTAAAAGCCTAAATAGAGCTGTGGATAGAAATATTGATAGATTTCCTTTGGATTTTGCATTCCGCTTAACACAAGAGGAATTTTCAAACTTGAAGTACCAATTTGGCACCTCAAGATGGGGTGGCACCAGAAAGCTCCCTCGCGCCTTCACCGAACACGGAGCGCTCATGCTGGCCAGTGTGCTCAATTCGTCCAAAGCTATTGAGGTCAGCGTATATGTCGTCAGAGCGTTCGTGCGGCTTAGAGAATACATATCGTCCCATGCAGAATTAGCCCGTAAGCTCGGCGAACTCGAACGCAAAGTGAGGGGGCATGATGACGACATCCAATCGATTGTAACCGCCATAAGACAACTCATGGCCCCGCCAAATAAACGAACCCGTCGAATCGGATTTAAGCACGAATAGTATTGTAGCGCAGGTCGCCCGCGACCTGCGGTTTTCTGTGGGCTGGCAGTTCATCTGCCTACATTTCGGTCTCCATAGCCGGGTTCTCCTGAACCGTCAATTATAATACCGGACCTGGAGGTCCGGCCCATTAATCTAAGAATACTGCGGCCCGATAAGCTGGCCGTCTACAGTAGCTTAGCCTCGTCCTGCCCCGCCCCGCTATTTTGCCTGCTTCCCATTAAGCCCCTCCCGTTTCTGCCGATAATATTACCAGCTATGAAAATAATACAATCATCCAACGTGCGCCTGGGGGCTGCGTTCTCCGGGCAGGACCCAACAAAATTGGGTAAGGCTGTGTCGGGCGATAAGCTCCGCGTGGCCATCAAAAACGCATTCGTCAGGCTTATCGACCTGACGATCGCGGAAAAAGCAGACCTTCTCATTCTGGCTGGCGATACTTTCGACAGCCCCGACATTTCTCAGAACCTGCTAGATTTCTTCTTAGATCAGATCCGACGGCTGGATAAAATTCCCGCCGTGGTTCTGCCGGGGGCGCGTGATCCTTATCAGAAAAGCTCCTTCTGGGAGGAGTGGCAAATCCTTCTGCCCGCTGAAAATCTCTATTTGCTGACAGATCATGAAAAAGCAACGATTGAGATTCCGGGCCTTTCAGCGACTATCTATGGTTTCCCAATCATGGCCGATCAAGAGCACGAAAATCCCGCCAAAAAAATCAAGAGATATGGTAAATCGACAAATCATATCGCCGTCCTTTACGGCAATTTAATTCATGATGGGGATTCCAAACACGGAGATTATTCTTTCTCCCAAAAAGACCTCACCGCCGGAGGATTCGATTACGCCGCCCTGGGAGGCCAGGACGGTCTTCTCGATCTCACCGCCGTGGGAATCAAAGCTGCCTATTCCGGTTCGCCGGAGACATTATCGTCAGATTCCACCGCCAGCGGTAACTGCCTCATCATCACCTTGGATAATGATCTGTTAGCAGTTGAGCCCAAACAAGTCGGAAGCTTGACCTGGAAAGAAGTAACTGTCTCCATGGAAGAAGCGGTTGATATCGATGGCCTCAAATCAAAAATATCAGAGCTATCTGGTCCTGACGTTATTCTTAAGGCAACTCTCGAGGGATTAGCACTATTTGATTCAGGATTTAATGTTCCTCAACTTCAGAATGAGATTAAGGGCAATTTCCTCGATCTTGAATTTGTGGATCGAACAAAAGTGTTGCCCGATATCTCCGAAATTAAGGTGCAGGAAAAAACAATACTCGGACAATATTTGAAAGTCATGGTTGAGAGGCTTAAAAAAGCCGAGGGCGCCCAACATTTGGAACTTGAGGAGTCGCTCAAAACCGGCTACACGCTTCTTACTGGAAAGGAGATCTGGTAGGATGCTAATATCACATATACTTCTCCGAAATTTTGGCAAGTTTGAAAACTTCGCCTGCGATTTCACCCCCGGCCTCAACCTCATCAAAGGGCCCAATGAGGCGGGGAAATCGACTCTTGCCAGCGCTATAACCGCCGCATTGTTTCTTGATCCGATCAAGGGACGCAAAGAGCTGGCCAGTATGACCCGCTGGGGAAACGGCGAGCTTCCCGCTCTCGAGGCTGTATTCGATATCGAGGGTAAATCATATCACTTGCTCAAGGATTTCAAGGCCGGCAGAATTGAATTGGAAAATTCGGATGCCGGTATCAAAAACGAAGCCCCTGATTTTGTGGAAGAATGGCTGGCGGAGCAGATGGGGATGCCATCCGAAGAGGTTTTCAAGGCCACAGCCTGCATCGCCCAGGGGGGAATCAATGAAATCGAATGTTCATTTGAGGCCATAAAGGATAAACTCGAAGCGCTTGTCACCGGCGGTAAAGAGGAAAGAGCTGCCTCCGAAGTATTGGCCAAGATTAATAAACGCATAGCCGAGATTACCGGTGAGAGCGATGGTCCCGGCGAGCTTGTCCGGCTCGGAAAAGCGTCGATAGAGATCGATTACAATATCGACAAACTTGCTCGAGAAATAACCAATTTGAGAGCCAAACGAGCCGACCTGATCCAGGTTGAAATGACTTATAGAAATGTATGCGAAGATCTCGCTGCAAAAAAACAAGAACTGGAGCAGAGTCTTGAGGCGTCCAAACTCGAAGATAGTTTTGCCGAGGCAAAACGAGAGCAGCATGAGATCGAACAGAAAATAGGTGAAGCCCAGGAATCGCTTAAGCAGATAAAAGTGCTACGTGATCGCCAGGCCACTCTGAAAAATATCGATCATAAAGATATCCAAGTTGTTAATGGTATCGAATCGAGCCTTGGATATTTGCAGCCCAAGCGCCGTGAACTTGAGGCCGATACCGCTGAAGCCAAAGAAGAGTACGATTCTTACAAGATTGGTCAGGCTTATATAGCGTGCGCCATAATCGGAGCATTGGGAAGCGCCGTTATGGGGCTGTCCTATTTCGTGGGCGTTTTGGGATTTTTGGAATCAATTTCCGGATACGGTATATTCGCCTCAGTTGCCATTTTGGTTTTCGGATTGGCTATTGCCGTCTCCCGAAATCAGCACCGTAAATACCTCGGCGAGCGTGCCGCTAAATTGGAAACCAAATTTTCCGCTCTCGAAATGGAACTTCAAACGCAATCAACTACACTGAACGGTCTGCTTGCAAAATATTCGGCTGATTCCATTGACGATCTCAAGCGCAGTATCTGGCAATTTGATGATCTCGAAAAAGAAATCGCCCGCGAACGGCAAATCTATGAAAGTAACCTGGGCGGGCAACCGTTCCAGGAACTTGAGAACCGTAAAGAAGAGCTTGAGGATATCCTCGCCCGCACGACCAAGCTCAAGAAGGAACTGGCGCATTATATTGTAGACGATGGAGAGCTAAACCGCCAAAGGCAGGTAATAAGCCAATTTGAAGACCGTATTAAAGATTTGGAGCGTGAACGAATTGTTCTCCGCGAACAGATCGAGAGCGCCGAGGGTGGTGCCGAGCTTCTGGTTGGATATGTCGAGCGTCGAGAGCAGTTGGGTGAACGGATCGATTCGCTCAAGCGTAATATAGCAACGCTTGAGTTGACTGCCGATTGTATCAACGAGGCCCGCCAGAACGTGCTGGTATCAACCCTTGAAGTTTTAAACAGCCGTACCTCTGATATTTTAAATAAGCTGACCTCCGGCCATTATTCCAAAGTGCAGTTTGCCAAAGAGACCATGAAATTCCAGGTTTACTCCGATTCCAAACGTCAATGGCTCGATCCCGAGGCTGGTCTCTCATCTGGAACAGCCGATCAAGTCTATCTGGCCGCCCGTCTGGCGTTGGCAGAGCTTATTGCTGAAGATAAAAATTCGGTGATGATTTTCGACGACCCCTTTGCCGGATATGACCAGAAGCGGATGGAAAATGCCATGAAAGTGCTGAAAGAGTTTTCGGAGAATCATCAAATACTCCTGCTAACCAGCCAGGACCACTACGACCAGTGGGCAGATAGCACAGTAGCCCTGAAGTAAATAAGATTAACCAGTGGCGTTAGGTCACCTGACCTGACGCCTTTAAATAGTGCTGTCAGGACCCCGATCCTGGCGGCTTTTTTATATTTGCTATCCATTAGAGGCACTTGTTATTCCGACCATAAATAGGCCGGACATCTTCGTTCGGCATTCTCGTGTGGCTTCTGGAGAAGCCGCCTACCAGAAGGCTTGTGGCATGTGCCATGCGCTTCAACTCTACGAAGATTCAGGGCACATCCGTTCAGTCCTATTATTGTCTTGACTGACCATGCTTTTTGTATTTTTTTATCTTTTGCTATATGGAAAACCTCTGGGCCGCCTGGCGGCGTGATTTCATACTGGGACCCAAAGAGGATGGATGCGTTTTTTGTAAACGTATCAAGCTTGAGGTCCGATCGCGAGAATCTGATCCTCTTTCAGAGGCAAAAAGAATTTCGTGATCATGAACCGCTACCCCTACAACGGCGGACACCTGCTTATTGTCCCGTATGCGCATAAAAGCGATCTGAGTAAGCTCACCACCCTCGAGGCTAACGAGATGTTCGATTTGACCCGCAAATCAGTAGCCATCATCAAAAAGGCTATGCCCGCCGATGGTTTCAATATCGGCATGAACCTGGGGGCTATCGCCGGTGCGGGAATAGAGTCGCATCTGCATATCCATGTCGTACCGCGCTTCAAGGGGGATACCAGCTATACCGCGATTCTTGGAAATGTCAAAGTGCAGTCAATTTCGCTTTTGGAAATATATGATCTGCTCAAACCCGGGTTTGATCGCCTGAAGAGTAAGCGTTGAGAATTCCCAAGAAAAAAGAGCTCCTCGAGCTGCAAAAAAAATACCGTACCGATAAAAAAATCGGCGAGGTTTACGGTGTTCCCTCCAGGCTGGTGACCTATTGGCGCACAAAAAAGAAGATCGCGGCTTATTCTTTCCCCAAATATACTGAAGAGAAGATTCGCGAGCTTTGGGAACGTTTTGGTGATGACGCCAGGTCCGGCGAAGAGTTAGGCATATCCAAGGCAGGATATCGGCAATGGCGCCGTAAATATCAGATTGATAACAAGCCGTTGCAGTTACGTTTGGAGCAGCTGGAGCTTGCCTTACCCGATTCCAACCGCCGCAAGGGTTCGCGCCGAGAAACGATAGCGCAAAAAATCCTGGCTAAAAAATCGGGCCTAAAAAGGGTAGATCCGGGCGAGGTTGTCTCGATCGAGCCTGATCTGGCAATCTCAAGTGCCAACTCAGGGCAAATAATTAACCACTTCACTCAATTGGGGGCAGATAAGATTTGGGACCCGTCGAAAGTAATCATCGTCCTGGATCATCAATCTGATAACAGGCGAAACGAGTCAACGCCGTCCCATAAAAGCGTCCGCGAGTTTGTCAAAAAGCAAAAGATTAAGCATTTCTTCGATATTGGTCAAGGGATAAGCCATCAGCTTATTATGGAAAACGGAATGGCTCTTCCCGGGCAATTGGTACTATCAGCCGATTCCCAATCCTCGGCCTACGGCGGTTTGGGGGTCTTTTCCACAAGTCTGACTTCCTCCGAGCTGGCTGTTGTCTGGGCTACCGGTAAGATTTGGATGAGGGTTCCGGAAAGTATTAAGATCGTTTTAAACGGCCGTTTGCCACGGGGAGTTTATGCCAAGGATATCATGCTAAAATTGACCCGCGACCTGGAAATTGATGGAGCCGAATACCGAGCGATAGAGCTTTATGGCAACGCAGTTTCCGCTATGTCTATATCGGAGAGATTTACGCTTACATCTCTTTCCGCGGATATCGGCTTTAAATCGGTTATGGCGCCATTTGATGATGTCGTTGCTCGCTATCTACGTCGGATAATCAAGGCCAAGTTTACGCCGGCAACTGCCGATCCCGATACCGTCTACTGCCGTGAGCATGAAATTGATATTAATTTCCTGACGCCCCAGGCTGGTTCGCTTTTTGGAAATGAGGGGGTCTTGCCGATTGAGGAGATCGAAGGGAAAAGAGTCGAGCAGGTCGTGCTTGGCTGCTGTAGCAATGGACGAATAGACGATCTCGAGCTTGCCGCCAAAATGTTACGCGGACGTCATATTTCGCATGATCTACGCATGTTGGTTATACCCGGTTCGCGCAAGGTTCTATCCGAAGCTCTTGAAAAGGGATTTATCCGCACCTTTATTGATTCCGGCTGCATGGTTTTAAACCCAAGTTGCGGATCATGCATCGATGTCCACGACCGCTACCTTGAATCTGGTGAAAGGGCTGTAACTACAGCAGGATGCGCCCGAGCCCAAAATGCCGGTAACCACAACTTGGAAATCTACCAGGTATCACCGGCCACCGCTGTTGCTACCGCGCTTGAGGGTTCGATTGCCGATCCCAGGAGATATATCAAATGAAACGGCAAATTGGGGGTCGAGCAATAAAACTCGACCGTGATATCAGAAAGCTTTTTCAACCTGGTACCAAACAATCCCTGCAATCTGAAAACAACGATTCCCAAACCGATCAGCAACTGGTCTTTCCAAAAGGTGATATCATTATAGCCGGCAGAAATTTCGGCAGTATCGATGAAACCATGGCGGAAGGGCTAATATCTACCGGGATAGCCTGTATTATCGCCATATCCTTTTCCCGTCCCTTTTATCGTAACTGCATAAACCTCGGGCTACCGCTTATTGAGAATGGCGAAGCATTCGGCAAAATTTCCTCAGGCGAAACGGTTTCGATCGATTTCGATCGCTGTGAGATACTCTGCAAAAAAGGAATCCTTACCTTTCCGCCATATCCAGAGATCATCTCCAAAATCTTATTCTCCGGCGGTCTTCTCCCGCATACGAAGAGAGCGCTAGGGAAATAGGAATAAAATTTCAAATCCATTTAGTATTAATAGACTTTTTGCAGCCAGGCGGTTGATTGCCGGTTTTAGCCTTGTAGATTAATAAGAATCGCCAAATGAAACAGGGGTGAATAAGTATCCACCCCTGCTTGAATTCGATGTAAATCTAAAGCTACTTCAACAAAGTCATCCGCATCGTTTGGCTGCCACTGGCATCAGTGAGTCGATAGAAATATGTCCCCGATGCAACTTGCTTCCCCGTTTGATCGCGTCCATCCCAAACAAGAGAATAGAAGCCGGCCGTAAGATTTTTATTTATCAGGTTGGTCACCCTGGCTCCGGTGATATCATATATTTCAACCGA
>DOTU01000280.1:0-5590 GCA_003520965.1 Candidatus Zixiibacteriota bacterium | reverse complement strand
GCCAAGGATAGCGCGTTTGGCACAGAAGCGTTGTCATCGACGCCTGTTTGGGTCAGGCTGTTGATTGAGATCTTGGCGGCCTGGAGAATTCTGTGCCCGGTATCCGACTGGACAAATACTACTACTTCAGTATTGGCAAGTACCTCCGGACTGGGACAGGAAATCGGTTGATTTACAACAACCGTGTCTGGTTGATGAATTGTCAACGATGCGCCACTTAATCCAGGAATCATATCCCTGAAGGTTTGATTGTGGATATTGACACCATTGGGAGCGGACCGATTGATGTTCGATTCCATGACGACAACACGGACCTTCAGATTGGTGTTGGCGATCGAGTCTACTGCGATGATCTGAGCCGAGATATATCCAGCACGCCTGGTTGAGTTGAATTCGCCGCTAAGATTGATTGTTATCGGCGAACTGACATTCATCTCCGATGCTATTCTAGTTTTAATCAACGAGGTGTCGGCATCGGCGTCTAAATTACCATCAACAAAAGAATGAGGAGTATAGTTACCGCCATAGTAAGATTGACGACCGTTGTTCTCCGGGGTATTATACACATAATATGGATCCGTGGCATCGGGATAATACCAATGGTAACGAATAACGATCAAGCGATTGCCATACTGATTGATTGCCCGATCCAGCACGTGGTCGGAATTAGGACAGTATGGTCAGCCCCAGTTGGTGATATACTCGGCTAGGACCGTCCTTTGGACAGCGCCCGCAATCCCTGCGGCGCAAATAAGATAGAGGAATGATAAAATGAGTACTCTCTTAGCAAAATTCATTCGGGGCCTCCTTTTGAAAGGTTAAGCATTATTTTTTCGTTTACAATATAAGTAATTGGTCTTTTCAATACAATAAATATTTACGTTCGTTTTTTTTCTTGTACCTTATCTTAGCCGGTAATCCCCAAAGGTTCTAAACACTTACCGGCGAATCTTCTTAATCCTTGATACAATTTGGATTGTATATCATTCCCTAAGTTCTCATTGTTTTTCCAGGTGACCCTGGTTTATCCTTTTCCGACAATCGCTTAGAAGCGCGATAGAAGTATCACTCTTGTCCCCTGGAAAGTGGGACGAATGGTGCAAATACCTGATGAGCAGATCAGGCCGCCGCGCTCGCCACCATGGAGGATGGAAAGCTCATTGGTCTTGTAGTGAATTGTGGCCTCGATAAATGCCAGGCGTTTGGGGTCGGCTTTTTCGAATGGCTGATATACTTTATTCGTAGTCGATCCTCCAATACTGACCTCTATGAGGTTATTTCTGGAGTATCCCAAAGTCAGATAATCTTCATGATATTTCCCGGTGATTGGCGATAAGGTGCGCTGATAGGTTGCCAGGGATACTGTCTGGGACGGGCTAAGATAATAGTAGCTATCGAAATAAGTTTCGATTTCATCGCCTTCCAGCCCGTTATAATCCTGTCTATCCCAGTGAGCGTTAAATACGATCTTGTCGGTTGCGTTCCATCTGATGCCGGCATACTTTTCGCCCAGGTAAAGGCCGATGGGAACATGCCTTTCCAGCGACGTGTCGATTGGATCCGGCCTGTAGATAATGCTGTCTCTATATTGAAGCTTGCTGCCGCGCGAGTAAGCCTCCGAAAACGCCACCTCGAAATTTAGATTGAAATTTGGGGAAATCAGAGCGCCAATCTGATATCCTGTTTCTCCCGGCACGCCAGCCATCGCGGAAAGGTTTCGGCCGCTATGGCTCACCGGCGGCGGCGTATTGAATGGTCCTATGGGGCCGGGGTAAAGAAGGCTATAATAGTTCTTATACTCGCTATAAATACTGAAAAGTCGGTGACTGAATGAGGCCGATAAGTAGGTTCCGTCGCCATCGGTCTTTTCTTCTTCTCCAGTGTTACCTTCCTTAAAGGCATACTCGGCATAGATGTCAAATGGACCCTTGCTTATTCCGCCATTAACAGAAGAAAGGTTGATATCATCCGATTGGTTAAATTGCAGTGAACTGCTTTGTTTGAATTTCACAAGCGAACCGCCGAATTTTAACCCGGTTATCGGTTTGACCGCCCCACGAGCACCCCGGATCGTAAAATCCCGGGTAAGATTAAATTCATTAACTCCCTGTTGAAATCTGAAACCCCGTCCTGAAAGGGCGTCAAAATCAAAATGATCATACATCCCGGAGACCCTGACGCCATCAAGATTATTGTCGAAATATACCGCATCATCCAGAAAGGCATTCAATGTCAGACCGTGGTCGAAAGTTTTATAGAAATTGCCGACATGTATGTTTAAACCGTCCTGGCGCCAACCGAGGTAACGCTGGGTTATCTTCTCATTGGAAGAGGATGTAAAATTGGGCTCGAAGGTGCGAAGCCAGGCTCCGGCATAAAAATCGCCGAAATTGAAATCGACGCTAAAGCGGTTGTCAAGCGAATCGCGGCTGGTTTTTTCAAGCGGAAGCGTGTCATTTCGTATCCAGTTTGGTTCTGCCTGGTTGTACCAGTATTGCATCCAGTTGGAAGCTGAAACCGACCAATTGTCACCCTGCGCCTGTATGTTCGTTGAAAAAAACAAGGTCGTAATAGTAAAGATGGCAAAACCTGAAAACGATTTTTTCATTTTTATTACTCCGATTTGGTACTGCTGTCGGCAGCCGGCGGCAGGATATTGGAAGTGATGAGCTTTTCGATTTCAATTTCGTCGCCGGGTTTGAATCCCACTTGTGAGAGAACCATCTTTCCAGTCGAGCTTGTCAGAATCGTAAAAGGCTGACTGGTACCCTTGAAGGTTCTCCTGAAAACCTCGCCGTCGTTATCTAAAAGTATCTTGAAGGTCAAGCCGTTGGCCTTGACGAAGCTTTTAATCTTAGCCGCGGCCTTGGGACCCTCGGTATTGATGGCGAATACCTGGAAACCTTGCCCTTTATATTTTTCATAGATCTTCTCGATGATTTTGAGCTCCTCCATGCAAGGCTTACACCAGGTCGCCCAGAAGGAAATATAGATCGGCCCCTGTCCATAATTTTTCGAAAGCGTCACCACTTTGCCGTCCATATCGGGCAGGGTGAAGTCGGGGGCCATTCGGGTTTGAATCGCCTGTGCGCCCGCCAGCGCTGCCAGGACCAGGACCAACCCGAGAATCTGATGCATCCGTACTTTCATTAGTATCTCCCAACCTTTACACATTGCTTATTTCCAAATGTTTGATTTTTGCATTTTCCCGGAAGTGCATTTTGTAGTCGCGTAACGCCATTCCTTCAACTATGCCCCCGCATCTCGTTGCCCTTGAATTTAGAAATCGCTCGCCAATTGTCAAACTAATTCTGGCATCCGATACTTCCGCGTTACTCCATTTTCATTTGTTTGTTAACGAAGTTCTAATAGGATCAACCGTAGGTTTGATATCGACAATCCTATTTCCCTGCCATCCAGAAAATCCACCCCGCGCCAACGAGGATCGTTAATACGGTAATTGGTAAACCGACTTTCAGATAACTCAGAAAACCAAGATGTACCTTACGGCTCTGTGCTTTTTCCGCAACTATCAAATTAGCCACCGAGCCAACCAGAGTTAGGTTGCCCGCAAAAGTGGAGGCCATAGCCAGCAGTAGCCAAAGCCTTTCTCCACCTCCAAGATTCGAAATCAATGGCTTCAATAAAATAACTGCGGGGACATTGCTGACGACATTGGATAAAATCACCGCCAGGCTCGACAGCCCCAAAAATCCGCTAAGGTTGTTATGTGATACATGATTGCGAGCAAATATCAATACCTTGGTCATATATCCGGTTTTCTCAAATGCGCCCATAACAATAAACAGGCCGGCGAAAAAAAGCAACACGCTCCAGTCCATTTCTCTTAGTGCATGGCGGGGAGGCACCCGCGATATCAAAAATATTATCGAAGCCCCAATCAACGCTGCTAACGGATATTTCAGTCCGGCAATAAAGAGAACCAGGGTTACCGCCAGCGCCCCCAGCGACTTGTATGTTAAGGCACGTTTTAACTCTGGCGGACGGGCCTCAAATGGCGGCAGTGGCTGACGATTGATCTCTTTGCGGTGAATCAGGCTGATGATGACATACAGCATGGCGATCCCGATTACCACCGGCACCAACATAAACAACGAGAAACGCAGGAAGGGGATCGCCGATTGAATTCCTATATACATATTTTGGGGATTTCCGGTAATGGTCAGGGCCGAGCCAATATTGGACGCTGTAGCGATGGCGATGAGATAGGGAATAGGATTGAGCTTGAGATAACGGGTAGCCTTGAGAATAATCGGAGTGAAAAGAAGGCAGATGGTATCGTTGACAAAAAATGCCGAGAGTAACGCTGAGCTGATAATCGTTGCCCAAAGCAGAGCTGATGTCGAATGCGATATCCGCACCAGCCAAAAGGCCATGTAGCCGAAAAACCCGGCAAATTCCAGGTAGGCGATCATGACCATCATGCCCAGAAGAAAGGTTATGACGTTCCAGTCGATGAAATAGTAGGCTTGCTCTAATGTCAGCAGTCCGGTTAGTATGAGCAGAGTACTTCCAATCGTAACCCCCGCAGGACGATCGATCTTAATCCCCGGGATATTCTGAATAGCTACAAATATATAGGTGATTATAAAGATTAACAGGATCAGATTTTCCATTGGTTTTCTCGCGCCTTTCGCATTATGTCAGGCGTCAATTTAGACTGAAATGTGCTTATAGTCAATAAAAGAGCAGGCGGGCCTCTCCATTGTTTGATTACCTCTATCGAAACTAAGTGTCGGGGCTTACCCCGACCTAACCCCACCAGCCTTTGACATCCCATTATTTCGTGATATATTACCTTTATGATTGATACCCATGCTCATCTCGATTTCCCCCAGTTCGATTCTGACCGCGACCAGGTTATCCGTGACGGCTTCGAGCATGGCTTGGAGGCGGTTATCAATATCGGTACCGATCTGGCAACGTCGCGCGCTTCATTGGATTTAGCCCGCAGATATGAAAATATCTATGCCTCTATTGGGGTCCATCCCCACGACGCTAAAAACTGCCCGGCTGATTACATCACTCAATTGCGCCACCTCGTTGAGGACGATTCCAAGTCAGATAAAAAGATAGTGGCTATCGGCGAAATTGGGCTCGATTATTACCGCGACCTCTCCCCCAGGGATATCCAAAAGCGTATATTCCGCGAGCAGCTTGAACTGGCCAAATCGCTTAATCTACCTGTGGTGGTTCATATTAGGGAGGCGATGGCTGATTCGCTGGCAATTTTGAGGGAATCCGGTGTCAGGCGCGGCGTGCTGCATTCATTTCCCGGAAACGTTGCGGAGTCCAGGGCTGGAATTGATTTGGGTTTTTTTATATCTTTCTCCGGGCCAATAACATACCCCAAGTCAAACCGGGCCGAGGTGGCTGCCACCCTGCCCCTTTCCCGTATCGTTGCCGAAACCGATTCTCCTTATCTAACCCCGCAGGCATTCCGCGGCAAGCGAAATATGCCTGAGTACGTGCGTTTTGTGATTGAAAAGCTAGCCGAGGTTTTCTCGCCTTATACTTTCGATGATATCGAACGGATAACATCCTATAACGCCCGTCGCTTGTTTGGCCT
>DOTU01000222.1:5189-7871 GCA_003520965.1 Candidatus Zixiibacteriota bacterium | reverse complement strand
CCCATAATATCGCCAATGGTGTAACTGGCATATTTGGGTTTGGCAAGTTCGCTTTCTGTTACCTCTCCCACATATCCCCAAATATGCGAGCCCATGTTGTTTTCGGGATATTGCCGAGTAGATTCAACCTGAAAGGTAATGCCGGGGAAATCAAGCTCATGTTCCTCGATATAGGCGACTGTCTTGAAATCGACGTCGCGAATGAGGCGAATAGGCAGAAACTTGCCTTGCCAGCCAACCTTTATTTTAGTGCGCAAGTCGGTTGGGTCAATCTCCAAAACATCGGCCAAACGCTTAATCACTTCATCAAGAGCCTTAACTTCATAAGGCACGATATACATGGAATACGAAGCGCGGCTTTTAACAAGGATCTCCCCCTTACGGTCGACAATCAGGCCTCGCGGAGCAAGAATAGGCACCATGCGAATTCCGTTTTCCTCGGAAGCTTTTCGGTAGAAATCAGCAGAGAGAATCTGCATATAAAATAGTTTGAAAGCGATCAACACCAAGGAGGCAATGATAGCCAGCATCAGGATATGATAATTGTTTTTTCGTCTCTCAAAGATATTGTCAGTCACAGCACTTCCCGAAAATTAAAGCGCTGCCGCAGGATCCAGACACCCAGACCAACTACCGCGACAGTATAGACTGCTATAAAGAATGATACTGCCAGCATCTTAGGAAAGTTATCGAGGAAAAACTGCGGCTCGGGGAAAAAGCGGTAAGCGAGTTGATAGAGAAAGGTGGCCAGAAGAATCATGGTAGCTTCAAACCAGGGGTTGTCGATATAGATCGTATCTCGGACAATACCGACGCAATAGGCCATAATGGATATAAGGAGAGTCATCCAACCCATTTTTTGCGGATCTAAAAGATCGACAGAGACAGCCAGAGCGAATGCCAGCCAAACCGAAGTGAGCCGTCCGTGCCGTAGAGCGATAAGCACCACAACTGCCGTGAGGATATCGGGAAAGATGCCTAAAACGGCCAAGCGCGGCACAATCACAATTTGAGTGAAAGTGACCGCGATCCAGGTGACGAAGTAAAATAGTATCGGCATATTTATCGCGGGATCGAGAAGGAGGTGGTGATTACAAAAACCTCATCCAAGGCGTCAAAATCCGCACCGGGCGCGATGAGGATATTATGGAAGAGGCCTCCCTCCGATTCACCTGATTTTAAAATTGTCCCAATGAAAAGGCCCTCGGGAAAAACTCCACCCAGACCGGATGTCACCACGCTATCTCCTGGCAAAGCAGATAATTCAATAGGTACGTCACGCATGGTCAGGTAGTTGTTGCCTGCATATGTTATTATTCCCTGAGCGCGGCTTGCCTGTACGCAAGCGGCAACTTTGCAAGCCGGGTCGAAAAGGAGTTGAACAGTTGAGGAACGGTGCCCGGCAGCAATTACTTTACCAATCACTCCATTTGGAGTAATCACCGGCATATTGGAAGTGATGCCTTTTTCAGTTCCGGCGTTTATAAGCATTGATTTAAAAGGGTAGCCAAACGAAACAGAGATCACCTCGGACGGTACAAGGCGCAGGGGAACATGAGGCTCAAAATCAAGCATTCCCCTGAGCCGCTCATTTTCATACTTGTTTTCAGTCAACCGGGAAACAACGACGGTAAGCGAATCGAGCCGGCGATTCAGGATTCTATTGGACTGGAAAATAGTATCGAGCCTCGATAAATAACGATCCAGTTGATTAAAGGGATAAAGAAAAGAGAGGGTCCCGATTCGCGAGACGGTGGTTCTGGCATCAAGCGGCAAAATGATCATGACGATCGAGATGATCGTCACAATGATCAATGGCAGCGCTTGAGGATTATTAAAAATCCCCTTTGTGAGATATCGCATTTAGTCGTTAGAATCGAGAACCTCGATGAGATCTTCTTTGTATTTAGCCTTCATAAGCTTCTGGCGATTTTTATCACTTTTCATGAGATAGGAGAGCTTGGCCATGACATTGAGATGCGCTCCGATGGCATCCTCAGGCGCCGCAATCAGAAAAAAGAGATGCACCGGACGGCGATCCATAGCATCGAAATCGATACCTTCGTTGCTACGGCCAAAAGCGATAACGATGCCTTTGACGGCACGTGTTTTGGCGTGCGGAAAGGCGACACCATAGCCAACGCCAGTGGTAACCAGCTTCTCACGCTCCAGAACCGCCTTGAGAAGTTCTTCTTTGTTTTTCACCATTTGGGAATTAGCCGCGAGATCGACCAATTCAGCAATAATGGCGTCCTTGGTTTGTCCCTTCAAATTGAACGAAATAACATCATCTTCACAAAACCGCGAGAGTTTTATCATTGAGCCTCCAATCAGAATTTTTCCGCTTCGTTGATAAGCATAATCGGAATATCATCCACAACTGCGTAACGTAACCGGCATTTGTGACATATTAATTGGTTATCAGTACGATCGTACTCCAGGTCCCCTTTACACTGGGGGCAAGCTAAAATTGCCAGGAGTTTTTCAGATAACATAAGTCCCTTCCCTTTACTACTCGGCGAAAACTCCCATGGCGCGGTACTTCTGCAATCTTTCGGCCAGGAGGGTTTCCTTATCCTTTACTATCAGCAGATTTAAATGTTCAAGCAAACTTTTTTTCAAATTAGCGGCGGCGGTATTGTAATCGCGATGAGCGCCGCCCAATGGCTCCGGGATAACACC
>DOTU01000222.1:0-4868 GCA_003520965.1 Candidatus Zixiibacteriota bacterium | reverse complement strand
ATGCGATTGGCCTCGGCTTGTTTGGGATCTTCGACCGCTTTCCAGAGAATGGCGGCGCAACCTTCGGGAGTTATAACCGAGTACCAGGAGTTTTCCATCATGAGGACCGCATCGCCAACCCCGATCCCCAGAGCGCCTCCGGAGGCACCCTCACCAATAATGGCGATGATAATGGGGACCTCGATAACCGCCATCTCTCTAATATTCCTGGCGATCGCTTCCGCCTGGCCGCGCTCCTCGGCCCCGATCCCCGGATAGGCGCCTGGTGTATCGATGAAGATTATAATCGGCAGACCGAACTTCTCGGCAATTTTAAACAGCCGTAAAGCCTTGCGATATCCCTCCGGATGGCACATACCGAAATTTCGATACTGGCGCTGTTTGACATCGCGCCCCTTTTGCTGGCCAACAACCATGACAGCCTGGCCATCGAGACGCGCAAAACCACCGACCAGAGCTTTGTCGTCAGCGAAATAGCGATCACCGTGAATCTCGAAAAAATCGGTGAAAATAAGAGGAATGTAATCGAGCGTGTAGGGCCGCAACGGATGCCTGGCCAACTGCACTTTCTGCCAACGAGTAAGACGCGAATACACATCCGACTGCAGCTGATCACGCTTACCCTCAAGCAAGCTGATCTCATCATCAAGCCAGTTGTTGTCGGCCGGAGAAAGCTCTCTTATCTCACGAATTTTACGATCGAGCTCAACGATCGGTTTTTCAAATTCCAAATAATATTTATCGTCCATTCCCACCTCCCGATTTTAGCTTTCGGGATAGAATTATTCCGGTAAATATAATAAAAATAGCCTCAAGGACAAGAACTATATTGACCTTACCGACTACGAAGCCCACGGCCATTACAGAGAACTGGATGCTAAGAAGATAAAAAAACCAGACCACACCCTGTTTGGAAAAACCCATTTCTAGAAGATAATGGAAAAGGTGGCGTCGGTCGGCTATGTATATTTTTTGGCCTGTAGCCATCCGTCGAAAAGTGGTGGTAACTACCTCTAGAACAGGCACTCCCAGGGCCAACAGCGGAACCAGCATAACAATTGACGCATAACTCTTAGGCCAATATAGGGATGTTACGCCAAAAACGTAACCGATAAAAAGGGAGCCGGAATCGCCCATAAAGATCTGAGCCGGATAATAATTAAACCTGAGAAAAGCGATAGATATGCCGAGAATGCCCGCGACCAAAAGGGATGCCAAAGGAAGGTTTAGCACCAGGCTTAAGACCAGGAATGTTAATGCTGAGATAGCGGCGATACCGGCAGCAAGGCCATCGAGACCATCGAGGAGGTTGAAGGTATTGGTAATAGCGATAATCCAAAGAACGCTTAAGGGAATTGCCCAGAAATTTAGCGTTACAAGCTTGTAAAAAGGGACATTGATAACATCAGCTCGAACACCACAGAGGACCGGGAGAAGAGCTGCAAGCGCCTGCCAGAGAAATTTAGTTATAGGGCCAACGCCTTTCATATCATCGCGCAGACCAAGTAGGAAAATGATAACGCCACCAGCCACGACACCAGCGATTCCGAACCAGTTTTTATGCCAGAGTTCCGGGCTACCAACAAATCCTAACCAGATGGCCAGCGAATAGGAGATAACAAAAGCTACACCTCCCATACGAGGAGTGGGATGCTCGTGGATTTTTCTGGGACCGGGTTGATCTAATAAGCCGCGTTTGATACAGTAATTCTTTATCAACGGAATGAGGATATATGTTAAGTAGGCCGATACCAGAACGACCAGGATATAACCGGGAATTTTCAGGTTCAACTCTACCCCTTTTTTCGAAATAAAATCAGGCCAAAGGTAAGCGCCATACCAATCACCAGCGCAACCGCCAATCCAATATTATAAGGGGAAGAGTAGTGTTTTTGAAAGTATTTGTAAACGGAAAGATGATGATGCCAGGCTGAAAAATATGGTCTGGTACCGGACGATTTCCTCCAGGAGTGGACGACCTTAACTTGCGGCAATATCCAAACGGTAAGATCGCGATCTGAGACTCTTTTACAGAGATCAAGATCTTCCATATACATGAAAAAACGCTCATCGAAACCGCCAAATTCGCGGAATAAATCGGATCTTACAAAAAGGGCGGTGGCGGAGATGGCCGGAACCCGAAGCGGACTATCTCCCAATGACGATAGATAACCGGCGTCCTTCTCGCGTGCCAGGCCGAGCCTGTAAAGCGGCGAACCGCGCCCGAATAGGAGATCTCGTCGCATAGGGAGATTACGGGCGGATATCTGGGTATTGCCGTTTTCATATATCAGGTGAGCGGAGGCAAGCCCAAAATCGGGATGCGATTTGGCAAATTCGAGAAACGAGGCAAGGCAGCCGGGTGTAAGGATAGTATCGGGATTTAATATGAAAAGGTATTTTCCGATAGCCTGCTTTGAGGCAAGATTGGCCGCGGCTCCAAATCCTATGTTTCGCATTGGGAATAATGCATTGACATTCTGGGATTTTAGAAGTTCGGGTGTGCCGTCCTTTGAGTCATTATCGATTACGATTATTTCGAAGCTAACACCGGTCTGAGAAGCAATAGATTTGAGGCAGTCCTTTAGTGGGTCCAGACTGTTATAGCTGACTATTATAATTGAGATATCACAGTTATTAGCCAAGGCAGGTATCCATTAAAAATAGATTTTGAAATCGGAATAGGGCACAATAATCCGCCTCGGCGGATAAAATTGTGCCCCTACAAAATAAGGTCTGGATATTTTAGTTAATTGCATAATGGTTTTGACCTACAATCTGCCTTTTATTAAATCGAAAAAAAGGAAATGTCAAATCTCTGAAGACCTACCTGCCGGTAGGCAGGGATTTGACCTGCAATATTGACAGATATATGTATCGTTCGATAAGGGAATAAAGTTGGGCACAACAAGTTGTGCCCCTACACAAATGGATATGAATCTATCTTTAATTAGTCGATTATGTGATTCATTATACAGCATTAATAAACTCCGCAATTATGAGCCTCAGGATGTCATCCCGCTCTGAGCGGGATTTCCATCCTGATGCATACCGAGCTATCATTTCTGGGCTTTACCGCGGTGCGAAATTACAAACCCTACTCCCAAGCATGCAAAAAGCAGCAGCCAGGAAACAATGGTCACGTTTTTCCCAAGAATATACTTGGGATTTTCCACGCGCAGGTCGATCTCGTGGGTGCCTGCGGGAAGCTCAATGGCCATAAAGGTGTAGTCGCAGCGGTATATGGGAAGTTCGGTTTTGCCCTCATAAGCTTTCCAGTAGGGATACCAATTATCCTGAATCGCCAGAAAACCGGGGGCCGAAAGAGTGGTCCGAACCTTGATTTGGTCTGCCGGAGAATCCAATATGATTGTGGTATCGCCGCTTGCCGCTGCAGGAGCAGTTATCTGCGCTTTAGGAGCGCGATCGATTACAATCCTGTTGGTATAATCATATTCGGGTGCCATCAGGGTTTTTAGGGCTTGTTCGGGATCAGATACGACATCGTAATTATACACTATTCTCGCCCGGCTGAGGTTGGTGGTATTGTGATAAATATTGATACCATCAGGCGATGTTCCCAGCATCTCGAATCCGGGAGGAGTAAACTTCTGATTCCAGATAAAATATTTAGCATTGGTGAGGCTCAATATTTTCCCAAGATTGGGCGAGAAACCCTGTGCCTGTCCATTCTTGTAGGTAAAGAGACTGGTAAAGCCGTTACCACCGATGAAGGCGTCATACCAGCGAAGCTGGTTGCCGTGATAGCCGGCGACCTCGTCAACTCCATATTGCGCTAATAGATTCTGATTAGAAAGAGTCTGCGGCATAGCAAAGACGCGATAGGGCAACTTATCCTTGTTTAGAATGGTGACGATCGGGGGTTTGGTAAAATATGGTGTGGGATCGACCGGCTGAATAAAGCGCATATCGGTTAATATCCACCCATCGACAACGGCCATCGCCATGAAAACGATAGCAGCAGTTTTGAAAGCCACTTTGTGGCCAAGCAAAGCCCAAAGCAAAAAGGCTGTGAGTAAGAAAAAGATGGCGCCTTCGAATAATCCGCCGATAATATGCGGCAGGTTAGATTCGAGATTGGAAAGCTGGCCAGGCTCTATGCCGGAATAAAAAATTGAAGTGTAGATTTTCATTACGTTCAGGCCGCCACCGGCAACGAGAATAGCACCCAATATATAAATGCCACCAGCGATTATCAGGCCTTTGAGAAGGCTTTTACCATTGACGAGTTTTTTGGTTTTCTCAAGTTGATCAACGGTACGCGCGGCGAGGAAGGTTATGGCAAAACAGAAGAGAAACATTATGGTCGATGGCGCTCTGAACTGGTTGACAAATGGTACGGTATAGTAAATAAGTTTGAATATCACTCCTGCACTGCCCAATGCATAAAGAAGCGTAAAAATGGCAGTCCCTACAAAAAACCAGGAGTAACGGTCTCGATATATAAAAAGCCCCAATAACGCCAAAATCATAGCGATCAAACCGGCGGTCTCGGTGTTAATCTTGAAATAGTTCTTTCCCCAATAAGTCGGTTCGGTGTTCAAACCGGGATGCCCTTGCATAGAACTGTAGCCAGCAAAACCGGGGACAATCTGGCTTATAGCCTCCTCGGAGTGGAGCGACCAGGAAGCGGCATACTCATATCCCTTGCCACCTTCGGCGCGAGGGGAATATTTTCTCACATAATCCTGGTTGGGCCAGATCGCCACAAGGGAAAGACAAAGTCCAACAATCATGGCAAGAATAAATCCGGGAATGGGAATCCAGGGGCTATGAAGCTCTTCATCCTTCAAAACGAAGATCAATCGGAAAATGAAATAGGCGCCAATACACCACATGGCGAAATA
>DOTU01000284.1 GCA_003520965.1 Candidatus Zixiibacteriota bacterium | reverse complement strand
GCGCGGCTGAGCAACGCCTACAATACTCGCAAGGCATATCTGTCGGTAATATCCGCTGGCGCAATGCTAAATGCCGCGCACGCCTCCAGCGATAGAGTGCGGATGATTTTGAATGATACCCAGGACAGGTTTCGGGCTGGGTCGGCCGATTCGGTCGACATTCTCGGCGCTGAACTTGCCTTGTTGCGAATTGCTCAACTTGAAACGGAACGTAATTTCGCCCTGGATAATGCCCGCCAGCTTCTCGGAAAACTTCTAGGAATGGAAATTGTGCCCGGAACCGTTTATGATTCTATCCCACAACCCAACGAAGATGCGGCAAAAGTGAAATCTTATGAAGTCGAACCGCCAACTACTGAAACCTTAAATCGCCCCGAGCTTGTCATTTACGAAAATCGCGCCAGGGCTTCGGACATTTCTATCGGATTAAGCCGTGCTGGTTATCTTCCCAATATCAGCGGCTTCGGAGGCTACTCCGCTGGCAAGCCCAATAAGGATATCTTTGGCAACAAGTGGAACGATTATTGGAACGTTGGCCTCAATCTCAATTGGGACTTCAATCTCGGCAACAGGATTGGCAAAACTGTCTCATCGGCAAAGGCGGCCGCCTCAGCGGCAAGATCACAAAAAGAGGATATAGAGGAATCGCTTCTGCTTCAGGCTAAAACTGCCTGGAACAATCTCACTCTCGCATTTCAAAATTATGATTACTCCCGTAGCCAATTTGAGATTGCCCGTAAGCAGTATGCGCTGGGCCAGGAAAAGCAAAAGGCGGGGGCACTTTCGTTGAACCGGCTTCTGGAACTGGTAGCCGACCTTTCATCATCCGAACAGTTGTTCAGGGCGTCAACCATAAATTATTATATCGCCGAGACTGAATATCTTTACGCAATCGGCTCGCCGAGGATATATGGAGGAATTCAAAGATGAGGAAAATATATTTCGCGTTCGCCATCGCGCTTCTTTTAGTTGCCTGCGGCCATAAAAAAAATATCCCCCAGGGTTCGGGGCTGATTGAAACCACCGAGGTCACCTTCTCACCGCAAATCGGCGGGCAATTGATGACTCTATATTTCGACGAAGGCCAGAATGTCATTTCTGGCGATACGCTGGCGATGCTTGATACCACCACGGTCATGCTCAGGCTTCGCCAGGCCGAGGCGGCCGGTGAGGCGGCAAAAAATAAGGTTAACATATCCGGTATCAACATAAAACAATCGTCAAATACCCTGAGTTTGGCCAATAAAGAATTCAAACGGATATCAACTCTCATTACCAGCGGCTCCGCCAATCAACAGCAACTAGATCAAGTGCAGAACGCAATGAGCCAGGCTCAGTTGGCCAGAGATCAGGCCGAGGCCACCGAGCGAACCGCCCAGGCCGATCTCGAGAATGCCAATGCCCAGATTGCGCTTTTACATAAGCAGGTAAACGATTGTTTCCCTGTCTCGCCGGTTGATGGTGTTGTCGTCGATAAGTTTTTCGAGGTAGGGGAGCTTGTGGCCGTGGGAAAACCGCTGGTAAAAATCGCCCGGCTCGATACGGTCTGGGTTAAAATCTATCTGCCGCCGGCTGATCTCACCAGGATCAGTCTGGGCGGACATGCCCTGATTGACCCCGAGGATGGCTCAACTAAGCCCCTTGATGGTATAATTACCTGGATCTCCAGTGAGGCTGAATTCACTCCTAAAAATGTGCAGACCAAAGAGGCCAGAGCCGGGTTGCTGTACGCCATAAAAATCACGATTGCCAACCCCAATCAGATCCTGAAAATCGGAATGCCGGTAATGGTTACTATTCAATGACAGCAATTATCGAAGTAAATAATATTTCGAAAAATTATGGCTCGGTTCGGGCGATCGATGGCCTGAGCTTCAGCGCTAATAAGGGCGAGATTTTAGCTATGATGGGACCCGACGGAGCCGGGAAAACATCCGCCTTTCGGGCCGTCTGCGGCTTGATAACTTATGATTCCGGTGAAATCAAGATCGCCGGTTTTGATGTGGTTACGCAATTTGAGAAGATAAAGCCATTTTTAGGATATATGCCGCAGTCGTTTTCTCTTTATCCCGATCTAACGGTTGAGGAAAATCTGTATTTTTACTCCGGGCTGTTCGGACTTTCTAAGGCGCAATTCAATTCCAAAAAGCAAAAACTATATGAGTTTTCGGGGTTGGGGCCGTTTAATAACCGTCGGGCCAGCGCGCTCTCCGGTGGGATGAAACAGAAGCTGGCTTTAAGCTGTGCCCTGGTGCATGATCCCCAAATCCTGATGCTCGATGAGCCTACAACTGGTGTTGATCCTCTCTCTCGTCGGCAATTTTGGGATATCCTTAAAAACCTTCGCAATTCCGGCTCTTCGATCGTTGTTTCTACACCTTACATGGATGAAGTCTCTCTTTCCGACCATGCCATTTTTATCTACGGCGGAAAAAAGATTGCCGAGGGAACGCCGGGCGATTTAAAGACTATGTTTACCGGCCGGGTTTACCGTGCAGTTGTAAATCCCACTCCGGAGAGGATGGATAAATTGAATCTGATCAAAGGCGTGACAGCCAGACGATTTGGTTCTGTAATTCATGTTTATACTTCGCAAGATCAACAGATTGACAACTTCTTCGGGGAGCTTAACGATTTGGGAATAAATCCCGAAATGATTACTCCGATAGTGCCCGGCCTTGAAGATACTTTCATTCAATTTATGAGCAAATGATATGGAATACGCAGTCGAAATATTTGATCTAACCAAAAAATTCGATAGTTTTACTGCGGTCGATAGAGTCAATCTAACTGTTGAACCGGGGGAGATCTTTGGCTTTTTGGGGGCTAATGGAGCAGGCAAGACTACTGTTATTCGCATGCTCTGCGGTTTGCTATTGCCGACATCGGGGAGCGGTAAAGTCAGCGGGTATGATATCTATACCGAAAATGAGAAGATAAAGCGCAATATCGGCTACATGTCGCAGAAATTTTCGCTATACCGCGATCTGACGGGCCTTGAAAACCTGATCTTTTACGGTTCAGTTTACCAAATTCCCAAAGGAAAGTTGAAAGATCGAATCTTGGAGCTATCGGAAAATTTGGAGCTTGGGGAGTTCATAAATCGTCCGGCGGGAGCGCTTCCCACCGGATGGCGGCAGAGGCTGGCCCTGGCAGCGGCGCTTTTACATCAGCCCCAAATACTCTTTTTAGATGA
>DOTU01000263.1 GCA_003520965.1 Candidatus Zixiibacteriota bacterium | reverse complement strand
AGAGGGAGAGGAAGTACAGTTTGAAATGGCTGAAGGCCCCAAGGGACTCCAGGCTCAAAACGTTCTAAGAGTAAATTAACAAAACCTATATAGAATTTTGAGGCCCCCATCTGGCAGTGGGGGTTTATTTTTTTGTAATAGAATTAACCCCTTAGATAGACGGTTTTCTCGCTCCGCTAATTGTATCAATAGAACAATATTCAATATGGGAACTTTAAATTGGATCAAGGGGTATTTGGACATACTGAAGATCAAAGGGCAATAAGCCGGCTCTTCGCCGGCGAAACGATTTGAGATATGCCCCGGGTAATTTCAAAGAACTGGAGAATCGACAATGGATGCGAAAATATTGGTTACCGGCGCCACCGGCCAACAAGGCGGGGCTGTAATACGACATTTGATAAAGGCGGGACAGAAAGTGCGGGCTTTTACGCGTCATCCTGAAAAAGCCGAGAAGCTAAAGAAGATGGGAGTTGAGATCGTCGCAGGGGATCTCACCGATCGAGAGTCGGTGGCTAAGGCGCTTGAGGGGATCAAAAATATGTTCCTGGTCACTACCCCGTACGAGTCTGGCATGGATGCTGAGGTGAGTCAGGGCATAAACGCTGTTGAGGCGGCTAAAGAAACCGGAATAGAGCATTTGGTTTATTCGTCCGTAGGAAGCGCTCATCGCAACACCGGTATTCCCCATTTCGAAACCAAATGGCGGGTTGAACAGCATATCCGCAAGCTTAATTTGAAAGCTACGATTCTTCGCCCGGTATTCTTTATGGATAATTTTGGGGCTCCCTGGATGTTACCGAGTTTGCATCAAGGCGCTCTTTCTGTCCCGATGGGGTCCAATCGTAAGCTGGCGATGGTGGCCGTAGATAATATTGGAGCTTATGCGGCAGCGGCTTTTCTTAATCCCGGGAAATTTATTGGTCAGGAAATTGAGTTGGCCGGAGAAGAACTTACCTTTCCAGAGGCGTTAGATCAGATTTCCAGGATTAGCGGCAAGAAAATTGAATATCATGAATTACAGCTACCGCAAGCCGAAAAGGTGTTTGGTCATGAATTTACCATAATGTTCGCCTGGTTTGAAAAAGTGGGATATAATCCAAATATCGAGGCGCTTAAAAAGGATTTCAGAATTCCGCTGAAGACATTTGCTGAGTATCTGAAAGATGCACCCTGGGTGAATAAACTACAAGAGGTACGTGCGATAAAATAGTCAGTGCGGTCAGGATAATCCCCGGCAAGTAATTATTGCCTGTTTCTCTCCGCCAGAAACTGCGTGGCTCGGGCGAGCAGAGTATCATAGTTGTTTGCTGATGGATTATCCAAAACCATCTCAAGCAGATCATCGAGGATATCGCCAACCAGAGGGCCGGGCTGGAGATTGAATTTCGTCATAATATCGTTACCGGAAATTGCAAGGTCCTTCAAACCAAAAGGTGATTTCTTGTCAATCTCTGCCTGGACCTTTGCCTGAAACTCGTCAACCTCCGACGGCTCCTGACCCATCCCCTGCGCGGTAATATCGGCCCTACGCACATCCAGAAGATCGAAAATCAAATCCTGCCCCACCGCCTTGATAAGACGCCTGACCCCCTTATCACCGGCGCGGTCGCTGAACATGTGCTTTGAAATAAGAATCGAAACATCGTCGATAATTTCATTAGAGTAGCGCAGACGTTTCAATGCCCGGACCGCCATCTGCGCGGAGAGCTTATCATGACCGTAAAATGTCGCCCCGCCCTCGACTAATTCTCTCGTCGCGGGCTTGCCGACATCGTGGAAAACCATCGCCAGCCTGACGCGCAGATCCTTGCGGGCAGCGTCAACGGAAACCATCGTGTGATCGAACACATCCCAACGGTGATACCCTCCGGGCTGCTCCACTCCAACAGCCTGGGTAAGCTCCGGCAGAATTCGCTTCAAAACTCCAATCTCAAGCAGGTAACGAAAGCCAATCGAGGGGCGGTTAGCTTTCTCCAGCATCTTGTTAAGCTCGTCAGCGATCCTCTCCGGCGAGATGGTATCGATCAAATGCGCACCGGCTTTCATAGCAGCCAGAGTCTCAGGCTCGATAGCAAATTCGAATCGCGCAGCAAACTGGGCGCCGCGCAGGATACGCAGCGGGTCCTCGATAATGGCCTCGGGAAATACGATCCGGATAATCTTATTTTTCAGATCGGCCTGGCCGCCATAAGGATCGATAATCTCCCCCGATGGTATAGCGCGGGCTATGGCGTTGATAGTGAAATCGCGACGTTTAAGATCGACATCAACTGGCAAAGTGTGATCGTAGGTGACCTCGAAATCGCGGTGCGCCGCCCCGGTAGAGCGTTCCGTTCGAGGTATGGCTATATCTACCACCTCCCCACCGCCACGGGGAGTAAATTTTATTACGCCGAATGATTTCCCAACCAAATCAACCTTGCCATAACGGCGCAAGATTCCCATCAGGGCTTCAATTGGAATACCTGTAATAAGATAGTCACTATCTTTGTTCTCCGTTTCGGATGAGATGAGCGAGTCGCGCACCGAGCCGCCAACTTCATAGAGTTTGCCCCGAGAAACAAGGGCTGTGATTAGGTCAGATTGAAGCTTCTGATTGTTCATATCGATATAATAGGCGCAAGCTGGGCTGTGATTCCAGTATTTTCTTTCTATGAAAAGCGGTCAGGTTAAAATCCTGACCGCCGTTACTCCATTTTGTCATTGCGAGGAGTCTCGATTATATCGGGACGATGAAGCAATCTGAATGCCCTTTAAAGAATGCTTTCTTGTGCGAAAATTCAGATTGCTTCGGGTTTTGTTTACACAAAACCCTCGCAATGACAATATTCTAGGATTACTGAATGCTTTCGCTAAGATAGCCGCAAGAATCGGGTAGACAAAAG
>DOTU01000081.1 GCA_003520965.1 Candidatus Zixiibacteriota bacterium | reverse complement strand
TGACCAATGTGGAGCAGGCGAAGATTGCCGAGGAGGCGGGTGCGGTGGCCGTGATGGCCCTGGAGAGGGTTCCCTCCGACATCCGGCGGGACGGCGGCGTGGCGCGAATGTCGGACCCGGCGATGATTGCGGAGATCAAGAAGGCGGTTACGATCCCGGTCATGGCGAAGGCCCGGATCGGCCACTTTGTGGAGGCGCAGATCCTGGAGGCGCTGAAAATCGATTATATCGACGAAAGCGAAGTCTTGACCCCGGCCGATGAGGAATGCCACATCGATAAGACGAAGTTTGCCATCCCTTTTGTATGCGGCGCCAGAAATCTGGGAGAGGCCCTGCGTCGGATCGCGGAAGGGGCGGCCATGATTCGCACCAAAGGCGAGGCCGGCTCGGGTAATATTGTCGAGGCGGTCCGTCATATGCGAGCGGTCATGGGAGCCATTCGGCGTATCACGACTCTCGATGATGCCCAACTGATGACCGAAGCCAAAAATCTAGGCGCTCCTTATGATCTGGTTTGCTACCTCAAAGAGCATGGCAAGCTTCCGGTACCAAATTTCGCGGCCGGTGGAATCGCCACCCCGCCTGACGCCGCACTGATGATGCAGCTTGGTGCCGAGTCGGTCTTCGTTGGCTCCGGGATATTCAAATCAAGCGATCCTGCCAGCCGGGCCAAGGCAGTGGTCATTGCCACAACTCATTACAAAGAGCCAAAGATTGTGGCTGAGGTTTCCAAATCGTTGGGGATAGCGATGAAGGGGTTGGATATAGGCCAGATCCCGGACGACCAGTTACTTCAAACTCGGTAATATAGATTGACGAATAAATTGGTAGGCGTCCTGGCAATCCAGGGTGATTTTCAGGCGCATCTCAGAGTTTTGGAACGGCTTGGCGTTTCGGCCCAAGAGGTCAGGAACCCCATCGATCTGAATGGCGTTACTCATTTGATAATTCCAGGTGGGGAATCGACAACTATTCGGAAAGTAGCGCAGGCAAATGGGTTGTGGAGCATGCTCAAGGGGTTCAAAGGTCCGGTTATGGGAACCTGTATGGGCTCAATCCTAATGGCCCGCAAGATTCTTTCGCCGGATTCCGATGGTTGGGGCATGATTGATATGACTATCCGACGCAACGCGTATGGCCGTCAGATAAGCTCATTTACCGCTTTAGGCAAACTTTCTTTCTCCGACAAAGCATTTGAGATGATATTTATCAGAGCGCCAAAGATTACCAGTTTTAATGAGAAACTGGAATCGGTAGCCTGGTTGAACGACGAAGTAACGGGCGTACGATCGGGAAACAAGCTGGCCTTAACTTTCCACCCGGAACTATCGGGCAACAACGCATTGCATAAGTATTTTTTGGAGCTTAGCTAAGAAGGGGGCCCTTCGCAGTAAAAGGGAGGAGAATGAATATTCATCTGGCCAAAGCTCGCGGATTTTGCATGGGAGTGGAGCGTTCGATCGGGATGGCCAAAGAGGCCCGCGCCAGGCTGGACGGCGATATCACCATACTAAATGAGATTGTGCATAACCACTCGGTGGTTAAAAATCTCGAAGATCAGGGAATCGGGCGTACCAACTCAATTGAAAATGTTAAAAACGGAACGCTAATCGTATCTGCCCATGGCGTAGCACCGAAAGTGATCGAGAATGCCAAATGCCGGGGATTAAATGTCATAGATTCCACATGCCCGCTGGTAACTGTACTGCATAAGGCGGCAGACTATTATATCAAGCGAAATTATACGGTTATAGTATTCGGGGATGAAAACCACGACGAGATGAAGGGGGTTAAAGGGCATGATCCCCAAAAAATAATTGTGCTAAATAGGATCGATACCCTCTTCGATCTGCCGGAGATCGAGGGCAAAGTGGCATTCATCTCTCAAAGCACGCAATCGATGGAGCGTTTCGAGAAGGCTGCCGAGCTGGTGGAAACCAAATATAAAGATGTGCAGATCAAAAATACGATCTGTGATGCCACCCGGCAGCGGCAAGCCTCGATACTCGATCTGGCTCCGCGAATGGATTTGATAATTGTGGTCGGCTCGCAAACATCGGCCAATTCCCAGCGTCTGGCCCAGATTGCGCAGCAGGCAGGGACCACGGCCTATTTGATCGACAATGCCGCCGAGGTAAAAGATTGGTGGCTTAAAGATGTGAAAAACCTGGGAATCACGGCCGGCGCCTCGACACCCGATTGGGTGGTTATGGAAGTCGTAGAGATGATCGAGAAGTTGGCTTCCGAAAATGGCAACGGACAGGTTTCTGTTATAGACGAAAAAGATGAAGAGTAGACGTCAGACACGATCGGTTAAGATCGGCAATATATCGATCGGCGGCGAAAATCCGATTGCAGTGCAGACGATGATTAATACGCCGACGAATGAAGTTCAGCGCACAATCGATGAAGTCAATCGCGCGGCATCTCTGGGAGCTGAGATTGTCAGGCTGGCAGTGCCGGACTTGCGGGCTGCGGAAGCATTAGCCGATATTAAAAAGGGCACATCGGTTCCGTTGGTGGCCGATATTCATTTCAACTATCGTTTCGCGCTTATGGCCGCCGATGCCGGATTCGATAAGCTGCGGATAAACCCGGGCAATATCGGCGGCGATGAAAAGGTGCGGGCGGTAGTGGAAAAGGCCGGTGAGAAGGGTATTCCGATACGCATCGGGGTAAATCATGGGTCAGTTGAACCTGAGTTGATAGATAAATTCGGTGGCCCCAAGCCTCAGGCGATGGTGGAATCGGCCATGAGGCATGTAGAGCTATTGGAACGACATAATTTCAAAAATATAGTAATATCGATTAAGGCCTCGTCACCACTGGAAACAATTGAGTGCTACGAGACGGTGGCGAACCGCTGCGACTACCCGCTGCATTTGGGGGTAACCGAGGCTGGCCCGGCGTTTACCGGAGCGATTAAGACGTCGGTGGCCTTGGGGCATTTGCTGTGCGAAGGAATCGGGGATACGCTTCGGGTTTCTCTCTCGGCGGATATCGAAGAGGAGATCAGGGCTGCCTGGGCGATCTTGAAGTCGCTGGGACTACGTAGAAAAGGCTTAGAGCTGATAAGCTGCCCGTCATGCGCCCGTACGGAGACAGATGTTTACAAATTAGCCGAGAAAGTAGAAAAAACTCTGGCTAAAACCACCAAGGATATCAAAATAGCGGTAATGGGTTGCCTGGTGAACGGCCCCGGCGAGGCAGCGGAAGCGGATCTGGCGCTTATCGGTGGCAAAGGGAAAGTAACCCTGACGCGCAAGGGCCAAGTAATCGGGCACTTTGATGAATCGGAGATTTTCGATGCGCT
>DOTU01000037.1 GCA_003520965.1 Candidatus Zixiibacteriota bacterium | reverse complement strand
CTGGGCGATTTCAGGGTCAAGGTTATCGGAGAGAAGGTACCCACGGTTAATGGTAACATTACTTTGCGCAGGCTTGAAATCCGCGATGAGTTTGACAGGTTTGTAACTCCGGAGTATAATCCTACAGTGATACTTGAAGATTCGACGCTCTGGAATCTCAATTTGGCAATAACAGCGGTCAATAATATCTGGATAAACAACAGCGATCTCAATGCCGAACTTAAGGGAGATATACATGTGGAGCGTCAGCTTGGGATACTAACCATATTGGGCGAGCTCGATATTATCAGGGGAACTTACAATTTGTTAGGTCAGAGATTCCAATTTACATCGGGAACGATGAATTTTCAAAATGTCTCGACGGTCAATCCGGATATCAATTTTATTATTTCAACCAGGCTGCGCAATCAGGTCGCCCAGGGCTTAACTTCTGTTGAGCTGAATATCACCGGTACGCTACTTGAGCCAAAAATTGGAGTCGCTTCTGGTTCAGTGATATCAAATGAAGATCTTTTAAAATATCTTGTAACCGGAAGCCAGGTTAACCCGCTGGGAACGTCGCAATCCAATTTTTCACAAAGCCTGGTAAGCAGTCTGTCATCCACTATACCGACATTCATTCCCGGTTTGCGCGGAGCTGGTCTTTTCGAGGAGCTGGATATTTATCCGACCCCCACCGGGGCTCAGCTATCGTTGGCCAAATATCTTTCGCGCAGCCTATCGGTTAGTTATTCGCAGAAGATAAGTTCAAATCAATCACAACCGGGCAGAACTATCGGCGTCGAATATTATTTAAACAATAATGTATCGTTAAAAGTCACACAAGGCCTTCAAGGCACATCGCAGGACAATGAGGGGATTTCTTTCGACCTTAATCTTAATTACGAGTATTAGCCTGATACTCCTTTTCCCGGTTCCGCTTTTAGCACAACGGGTGGTAGAGCGTCCCAACCAGGATTCCTCCTACAAACGCCCGGTTGTTAAACGGGTAGAGTTGAAGGGCGTAAAGGCGTTTGGGCAGGGAGAGATAAAGAAGCTTCTATATATCCAACCCAATCATTGGTATAATTTCCTTAAGAAACGATATCTCTCCAAATCCAATATCAGAATCGATGAGACAACCATAAAGCGTTTTTATATGCGTCGGGGGTTCCTGTTTACCCAGGTTCAATCGGATATCACTTACGCGAATAGCGATAAAGCTGTAGTTACCTTCTATGTTGATGAGGGGAAGCAAACTTTTCTCGAAGATGTGACCCTTGAGGGTGGACTTGAGCCCATTAACCGCAAATTTGGCACCCAGTTGGCAACGCTAAAAATTGGTAAACCGATCAATGCCGAGGATGTATCCTCAAACGGTTTCAAACTGCGCGATCTATACGCCGATAACGGTTATCCTTATGCGATCGATTCCAGCCGCTATGAGTTTTATAATGATAGCACTCTGGCTGCCTTGACATATGGTGTAGCGGAATCGACTTTCACAATCAATGATTCCACCAGAATTGTAACCAGGGGCAAAACGAGGTCGTACGTCATCCATCGCGAGGTCATCGCCAGGCCGGGCGAAATGTATCGCCAGAAGGATGTAACCAATTCCGAGCAGAGGCTTTATACTACCGGCCTATTCAAATTCGTTAGCATGCGCCGTAACGACTCAACCGCAGTGATCACCAACGATACCTGCCATGTGGGTTTTGATTTGGGGCTTGATGAGCGCAAACAATATTTTACGGGCCTGGGCGTGGGTATGGGAACTCAGCAGCTTTACAATGTTATCCTGCGCACATCGGTACAAGGGGGAATCCGCAATATCGCCGGAACCGGGCAGGGCGTGGTTCTCAGTGTCAGGCCCTATTTCCGAGTGGCCAATACAAAAAACGGAAGCCTCTCCAGCGTGCATCTTTCCAACCTGGTAAAAAAAATGTATTTAACAATGGTCAGCTCCGATATCGAGTTAGATTATGTGGCTCCCTGGTTATATAAGTATCGGGTGCCTGTTACGGCCAGGCTCATATATGAGCCATATACTTTGTTTCCCGGAGTGTCCAAAGGCACAGGCGCCGATACCATAGGTGTACCAGCTTACAGATTCGACAGGATTTCCGGCAACGTAGTCTTTTCCAGAGATATAGATCATTTTACCGCCGCTCAACTTACCGCCAGCGCGGACTATGTTACAATCAGGAGTGTTCCTCCCGATTCGGCGGCATTCTATAGAGATCAGGGAAATAATCAGATTCGCCGGAGGCTCCTGCTTTACATTCAGCGAGATACCCGGGACAATTTCCTTGTACCTCAGAAGGGCTCGTACTCCTTCGCGGCGGTGGAATATGTCGGCGGGGTTCTGGGGGGCGATTTCAACTATTATAAAATGCAATTTTCCTGGGCCCGCTACCGATCACTGATAGGTTCGAATATTCTCGCGACGCGCCTCTGGGTGGGATGGCTGAATGATCTCTTTAAAAATGGCCATTCCGCCATCGCGGACAGGTTTTTGATCGGTGGATCGACAACTATCAGAGGATATCTTGAGAATAGCATTAATCCTGAGGGCGGCCGTTATTTGCTTCTGGGTAATGCCGAAATCCGGCGGCCTCTTTTTTGGAGATTTGGTGGAACGGCTTTTATCGATGCTGGTAACGCTTATTTTCATTTTGGCGAAATTACGCCGCTTTCTATTCGTTTCTCAGCCGGGATGGGGATTCAGTTTTTCACGCCGATAGGCCCAATCCGGCTTGATTATGCGGTCCGTATGAAAAAACAATTTGACTTGGGAGCCGGACTTTTCCATTTTTCAATCTTGTATGCATTCTAACAGGCCAAAAATAGGAATTACTCTTTCCGAGGTACAGGAAGCGCCAACCTACCGCTGGCCAGCCAGGAAGCGGTTTGATTTTTTAAAACGGGAATATTATGAGGCGATTTTTGCGGCCGGCGGGTTGCCGATTCTTTTAGCAAATTCTGATCCACCTTCGAACCTGGATGAACTTACGGATCTCCTTGATGGCCTGCTTTTAACGGGTGGAGGCGATTTCAATCCTAAGACTTATGGTCAAGCGTCTCTTTCGGGGAATAGCGAGCCGGCCAAAGCGAGGGACGGATTTGAATTGGCCTTGATTGAAAAAGCCTTTGACCGTAAATGGCCGATCTTAGGAATTTGCCGCGGCCATCAGGCGCTGAATATAGCGTTAGGCGGGACACTTTTTCAAGATCTCTCTTGCATGCCATTTAAAACGCTTCCTCACGCTGATCCACAGCAGACCGGGCAGATTTTTCATGACGTTACCATAGACGCCGAAAGCAAGCTTTTCAAGATCGTGGGGGCCGAATCAATCCAAACCAACTCCAGCCATCATCAAACAATAGACAGGCTGGGGAGAGGTCTGAAGGCCGTGGCGTTTGCGCCTGATGGAGTTATCGAGGCCGTTGAGCATACCGGTCATGATTTCGTGCTGGGGGTCCAGTGGCACCCCGAAGGGCATATCGACAGGGACCATAGCGTTAAGCTGTTCAAGGCCTTAGTCGATAACGCCCGAAAATTAATGTAGACCGAAAAACTCTCTATTGACATAAATCTAACCCCTGACTATATTTGTGCGACTTATTTATGGGGAGAAATTAATGAAAACCGTTTATCTTGATCATAACGCCACAACTCCAGTGCATCCTGAAGTTCTGGAGGCAATGTTACCATATTTTACCGAAAAATTCGGCAATGGCAGTTCTATTCACTCCAGCGGCCGGGAGGCTAAGGGTGCCCTTGAGGATGCTCGCACCAAGATTGCCGAGCTTCTGGGATGCAAATCATCTGAGGTATGTTTTACGTCTGGCGGAACGGAGTCTGACAATTTTGCAATCAAAGGGACGGCCTTTGCCAATAGGGCTAAGGGCAAGCATATTATCACCTCACCAATTGAGCATCATGCGGTAATCAGGTCGTGCGAGTTTTTGGAAAAAGAGGGGTTTGAGACAACCTACCTGCCGGTTGATTCCGAAGGATGGGTTGATCCTGATGATCTTCGAGGCGCGATACGAAAAGATACAATCCTGGTTACTATCATGCATGCCAATAATGAGACGGGGATTATTCAGGACCTCAAAGAGCTTGTTCGGGTAGCGCATGAGAAGGAAGTATATTTCCATACCGATGCAGTTCAAGCGACGGGGAAAATCCCAT
>DOTU01000268.1:1268-3679 GCA_003520965.1 Candidatus Zixiibacteriota bacterium | reverse complement strand
GTTTACCGAGATTTCTGGAAACCTATGAAGCCAGAGAAGGCCAGACTTGCCATGCAAGATCAGCTTAGCGACTGGAAACTTTCCTCAGTGGAGCTTGAAAGAGTGACTCCCAAGGACGGGGCGCTTGAGGTTTCCGGGCGATTGGCAATTGATTTTACGGCCATGGGCGATTCTCATAGCATCTCGCTTGCTTCGCCGTTAGCGTCATATCTATTAAATAATCTATTTCCTGATGCGCGAAAAAATGATTATTGTCGGACAGGTTCGCTGCACCTGGAAGAGACGATTATAATCGACCACGCAGTTCCGGGAGTGACGGTTGGCCCGGAATACAGCGATTCCTGGGCACGGCAGGGATTATCGTTTACCGATCAGATGATTATGGATAACCACAATGCAAAATATCGTCGCATCTTCGATTTTGCGGGTGAGACTATAAATGCGATAGATTACAACGCATTCCGGGATTTTCTTCTCTCTCGCCGGGACCAGCAATATGTCAGGGTGCAAAGGTAAGGGCATGCCTTTCGTAAAGGGAATTGCATCGGCTGGGGTCACAATAAATTGTGACACCCAGCCAAATATGCCGGGTGTCCCGGTTGTCATTGCGAGGAAGCCCCTCTTAGGGGCTGACGAAGCAATCCCCATCTCCACAACGGGCTTATCTATTCTGACAAGTGACGTTTTATGTATGAAGATTGCTTCGCTCCCTGCGGTCGCTCGCAATGACAGAACATTGAGTATGCGTCAGGATGGGGTTCTTCGGACGACATCATGGCGCTTAACAACTGCAACAATCATATCCCTTCTATTATGCCTGGCATTCTTCCCCTGTGCCGCCAAATCACAAACCGATGAAGCTTTGGGCCGCTACAGCCTGATCTACGATTCCACATATATCTGGCCCGATGGGCACGGCGGGTATGATTATATCAGGAAATTTGTGTCCGATGTTGTCCTGGATAAACAGGGGCGATCTGTTCTCTCTCGTCCGGCAACCCCGGTCCTGGACAAAGATGATAAGATCACAATCACCGCTTATACTAAACTATCATCCGGAGAAATCCTTCAGGCCGATACCTCTGATATGGTAACCAGAATCCTGCCCGGCGACCGCCGTTGGGTGTTCATCAATTTCCGTCGTGCAGAACCGGGGGCGATTCTGCATCTGGATTGGTTGATAAATTCGAAACAGGCCAATATTGCGGGCAAACGTTTTTTGGGGAGAACCGTACCGGTTGAGCGGGCGATTGTGGCGCTTACCGTGCCAGAGGCCTGGCGCTTCAATTTCGCTTTTACCGGAAGCGGTGATGCTCATCAGGTTGAAACCATCCGCCCCTCGTCAGGCGAACCCCCGAGCGCCACATATTCGTGGATCGCAAACGATCTCGCCGGCCTGAGCCACGAGGATTATGCCCCGCCAGTTGAACGGATGATCCCCTGCCTATATTTTTCCTTTTCATACGACACTAATTGGAGCGGGCCAGATTCAAATTTGATCGACTGGAAATATTTGGCCCGACTTTATTTTCAGCAGATAAAAACATTTACCAAGCAAAGCTCCCAGCTAAATGCGGTTGCCGATTCAATTGGCGATCGCACAACCGATTCGGAAAAGCGCACCGAAATGGCTTATGCCTGGGCGGGAGATCATTTTAAGCCGCTTGATTCGGATATTACGCTTGGTGGAAGCATAAATGAGGTTTTGCAACTCGGACGGGGCAATCAGGCGGAGGCTGCAGTAATTTTGTTGGCTCTTTTGGAAAGGCTTAAGATTCCCTGCTCGGCTTATCTGGTGGCCTCTAAGGACGCAGGCGATCCCTTAATTCAGCTTCCGGCTCTTTTTTGGTTTGATCGTTTATTAATCGCGGCTTATCCCAAAACAGATACAATCTGGATCGATCCCTTTTATCAATTAGCGGATATGGATATCCTTCCTTTTGAAGATCAGGGAGCCAAAGGATTGAGCCTTAGCGGCGCCGGTGGAGATTTTATCACTATTCCGATGCCGGATTACAGGGAGAACGGGAAGGCTATTCATCTGAAGCTCGATTTAGATTCCCTGGGTAGTCTGCATGGACAGGCAACCGAGATCTACTCCGGCGCGTTAATCCCGGAGGTTTCAATATTCCTTAAGGGGCAAGATGCTCTTGAGCGTCAAGCCCCCTGGGAAAAGAAACTGGCTCAGTCGTTCCCCGGAGCGAAGATTGAGAAATTCGATGTTTACCCGCCCGACTCTACCGGGCGGGCTCTTAAGATCGGATACTCATTCAATACCGGTCCAACAATCAGGCCGTTTGCGAATCGCGCTTATATCCCGATGGATCTATTGGGGCGCTGGTCGGACCTTCCGGCCCTGCCTGGAAATACACGGCAGTTTCCGATTGAGCTTAGACGTCCGCGCTTTGAGC
>DOTU01000268.1:0-1142 GCA_003520965.1 Candidatus Zixiibacteriota bacterium | reverse complement strand
CCGGTCCAACAATCAGGCCGTTTGCCAATCGCGCTTATATCCCGATGGATCTTTTGGGGCGCTGGTCAGACCTTCCGATCCTGCCTGGAAATACAAGGCAGTTTCCGATAGAGCTTAGACGTCCGCGCTTTGAGCTCGAGAGAATAACATTAGATATTTCACCACCATTTGAGGTGGAGTCGCTTCCGGGAAGCTATTCCGACAATAATGAGATCGGGGAGCTTTACTCGGTTGCCCGAGGCGAGAAGAGCACCGTTACTATCACCAGAGGATTCGCGATCAAACGGGCTACCCTGCCAATCTCTGAATATGGTTCTCTAAAAAAATTCCTCAGTCGGGCTCGAACCGAGGCTGATAAGCATATCGTTTTAAAAAGGACCGATTGATCATGCCTGAACTACCCGAGGTGGAAACCATAGTCCGCGACCTGCGCGAGGATATTTCCGGTCGAAAGATTTTAAGTGTTAATTTTATAACACGTTCGGTATGGCGAGAACAAGTTCCGTCGGCGAAATTCATAGTTGGCGCCGCAATTGAACGACTGGATCGGATGGGTAAAAATATTCTCATCTTTCTCTCAAACGACCGGGTATTGATCGTTCATCTTAAAATGACCGGCAGGCTGACATTCGAACAGCCATCGTCACCGAAAAAGAAACACACCCATTTTATTTTATCGCTTGATGGCGGTGAACTTCGTTTCAATGATATCAGGCGTTTCGGATATCTGGATTTGGTAGCTGGCCCAAAACTTGCTAAGGTCCGGTATCTGGCTCGGCTCGGGCCTGACGCGCTTAAGATCGGTCGTCAAGAGTTTACCGAACTTATTCGCGGGCACAAAAGAATCATTAAAGCGCTTCTTTTGGATCAGGACGCTATTGCCGGGATGGGAAATATCTACACCGACGAAGCTCTCTTTCGCGCTGGTATTCATCCCAAAAGAGTTTCGTCGAGCTTGAGCGTTGCCAGAGCGGGAAAATTACATGAGGCGATGCTCGAAACGCTAAATCTGGCGCTTTCGGCCCGCGGTTCGACTATTGATAATTATGTCGGCGGCCGAGGAACTCCGGGAAGCTTTCAGGATCAGCATCTGGTATATGGCCGTGAGGGAAAGCCCTGTCCCAAATGCGGGCGAGCGATAA
>DOTU01000168.1:1351-6110 GCA_003520965.1 Candidatus Zixiibacteriota bacterium | reverse complement strand
AAAAAGTTCTCATTGTGCTTTAACTATCCTCCCATCCTGTCGATAAATATTACAAGGAGAACAGGGACCTTGGTATTTACAACAAAAGTCGGTAAAATGTACCCGTATCTGCACTTGCTCCTTTTGGGGGCTTGTTTGCTATGGTACCGTTTCGGGCAGGCCGCCGAAGGCTCTGCGCTGATAATTTTATATTCGCTTCTGGCATATGCGGTCATCGTTTTAATATTCGGCTGGATGGGGCGGCAGCGATATTTTTCCTACACCAATCTCTTTTTTGCCCATGCCATTTTTGATGCTGCCATAATCTCGATAGTGATTCGCTGCACAGGCGGTTTCAACTCCGATTTTTACCTGGCCTTTTTCCCTGTTGTGGCTCTGGCCGCAGTAGCCTCTACCGGATGGCGTCCTTATGCAGCCGCACTTTGGTATGGTTTATGCTACTGGATCGCACTTTACCCAATGAATTTACATAGCATCCTGTTGCAAACATTCGTCCTCAGGCTGATTTCAATTTGGTTGGTGGAGCTCACAGTATATGCCGTTGCAGAATCGATGCGTTCCTCTGAGAAAAAACTGCTAAAGACACTCGATGTCTTAAACGAAAGGACCTGGGAGCTTGAAAGCTCACAGGCTCAGCTTAGCGATATCTACGAGACTACCCGCGCCCTTTCAGGCATTCTCGATCTCAATCATCTCCTGGCGGCTGTTCTCGATGTGGGCCATAGGATCTTCAGACTTCAGCAATGCCAGATCTATCTTACTAATGTCACCTCAGATTGCCTTTTCCTCTACGCCAATTTAAGCGGCGGTAACAAGCGGATATATGAGAAACCACCCATGCACGTACGGGATATTTCGCCTTTGCTTGAAATCGGTGATCGGACCACGATGCTAAAGCGTCTCAACAGGGATAATCGCGAGACTAATACTAATATTCTCGATATTCCTCTGGTTTCGCGTGGCAAGGTAATGGGCATAATGAAGGTATTAACGGAGGGGGGCAATCAACCTAACGATCGCGAACGGCATTTGCTTATGATTTTCGCCAACTCGGCGGCTGTGGCAATTGATAACTCCCTCTTGCATAAAAAGACGGAAGAGCTTACTATTATAGATGAGTTGACTGAGTTATTTAATTACCGGTATTTCCTGAACAAGCTCACTGACGAGTTGCGGCGCGCCGATCGCTACCGTCAAAGATTCTCGATAATAATGATGGACCTGGATCATTTCAAAAAGATTAATGATGCTTACGGTCACCAGACTGGCAATATCGTTCTGCGCGAAATTTCGGGCATAATCAAGCAGTGTGTTCGCGATGTTGATATCGTTGCCCGCTACGGAGGCGAGGAGTTTGTGGTAATCTTACCGCAAACAGGCGATCATGACGCTCTGATTATCGCCGAGCGGATCAGAAGCACCGTGCAAAAGGCATTTTTCTCAAATTCACAAGGGCAACGCGATATTCAGTTGACCGTTTCAATCGGTTTAGCCAGTTATCCCAACGGTGTTAAAACGGTGAATCAACTTATAGAGAAAGTCGATAAGGCTCTTTACAAAGCTAAAGCTGGTGGCAGAAACATGGTTCAAACATCGGATACAACGAAAACGCTCGCCATTGATGTCTCAGTATGAGTTTTAATCCCGGGAAATTTCTTATCTTCGGTTTTAAAGGTTCATCTCCAAATCCCGATTTTCTGAAATTAATTGAGGGAAATCCTCCGGCCGGTTTTCTTCTTCTTGGCGACAATTATAAAGATGATAAACAACTCGGGGCTTTGACTACCGAACTTAAATCGATCACGGGAAATGATACTCTATTTACGGTCGATCAGGAGCCGGGACGTGTGCAGCGTTTCAAAGGCAGTTTCCCGATTTCGAAAAAGCCACAGCATTATTTGAAACCAGGCAATACCCCGGAATTTCGAGCCTGGTGTAGCGCTACGGCTGAGAAGATGGCTGAGCTTGATTTTGGCGTAAATCTGGCTCCTCTTGTTGATCTCTGGCCGCAAGATGTAGAATACCCAGTTTTGAATGACAGATCGTTTGGTGATGATCCCGAAAGGGTTACCGAATTCGCCGAGATACTAATCGAGGAGTTTAAAAAATTCAAAATTATTACCTGCGCCAAGCATTTCCCGGGGCTGGGCGCTGCTACGGGCGATCCGCATGAGGTCATGGCCACATCCAATGATAAGCTTGAGCGCTTTCTGGAGTACCACTGGCGTCCATACAAGGCGGTTGTGAAAGGCGATATCAAGCTGATCATGACAACCCATCTCAAGTGTTCGGCGCTCGACTCGCAAAACTGCGCCACCTATTCCTCAAATGTTATCAGCCATTTGAGAAATTCCGTTGGCTACCAAGGCGTAATAATCTCAGATGATCTTTACATGGCCGGGGCGCATATCGGGAAATCGGCTGGAGAGGCCACTATTGACTCAATCTGCGCCGGGCACAACCTTTTGATTATTTCCCGCGATCTCGCTTTTCAATCCGAGGCGGTTCTGGCTATAAAAAAACGCTTTGAGGAAGACCCGGCCTTTGCTACAATAGCTTTCGAGAATGAGAAAAAGCTTAAAACCCTCAAGGATGCAAGCTAAGATTTTACCGCATCTTTCACGCCACAGGCCCATCTATATTATTGGCCTTAATTCCGGCACCAGCGCCGATGGTTTAGATGTCGCCCTGGTGCGCTTTTCCTCTCATAAAATGCCTGAAATTCTGGAATGCCGCACTTATGGTTATCCTGATTCTTTGCGGGAGCGAATCATAGCCCTGGGTGAAGCTGAATTTCGCGACGGAATTGCCTGGCTTGCCCTCGACCGAGAGCTTGGGGTCACCATGGGCAGAATCGTCAAACGCTTTATTAAGAAAAATAAATTAATTGATCTCATTGGTTCGCATGGGCAGACAATTCGTCATTTACCACGAGGATACGGTAAGCCTCTCACTCTGCAAATCGGGGATGCCGCCCAAATTGCTCGACTATCCGGGCTGACGGTTGTATCTGATTTTCGGCGAACCGACATTGCCTCGGGTGGAGAAGGCGCCCCGATGTCTCCCATACTTCATGAGGCACTCTTTCGAACTGAAGTCAAAGGGCGAGCGATTGTTAATATCGGCGGTATCGCCAATGTCACTCTTTTGCCTCCGATAGGCTCATCGCGAGAGCCACAAGCCGGTGATTCAGGCCCGGGTAATATGACAGTTGATCTAGCTATGAAAAAGCTTTTTGGGATAAAATATGACGCCAGTGGCAGAACGGCTCGTAAAGGAAATGTAGACACTGCTTTCGTCTCCAAAACGTTAGCGACCCCATATTTTAATCTTCGACTGCCCAAATCGACAGGCCGTGAGCTTTTTGGGCAAAGCTTCTTAGCAAACGCTATAAGTGAGCTTCGAGGCCGTCCACCTGAGGATATTATAGCTACGTTAAGCGAGATCACTGTTGCCTCGATTGCTTATTTTATTCTAAGATTTGGCCCGAAGATTAACGAAATCTATCTTTGCGGCGGCGGAGCTAAAAACAGGTATTTTGCCAGCCGCTTGAAAGAGATATTTAAGGGAAATATTGTCGCTACTACAGATGCATTAGGGTATGATCCCGATTACCTGGAGGCTTTGCTCTGGGCATATCTGGCTTATTGCTTTGTCTCCGAAAGTTCCGTGAATGCTCGGTACTTCACCGGCGCGGTCAAACCATATATTCCGGGAAAATTATGTCTTCCATAAAAAAGGCAATATTTTCCGTTCTTATACTTCTGGTAATAGTTCCGATACTCCGGGCCGAGGATTTGCCATCGAATAACTTGAAGGGTTTTAAACGTGAGATTCCTGTTGAGCTTTTCGAGGGGCAGGAGATCCCATTGGGTGTGAGGGGAGAGGCTGTCCTGGAATGCTATCGAGGGACTAAGCTCTCAGAAATATATTACTATAATTCCAATGTGGTTTTCAAATTTCAAGAAAACGGTATCGAAATTGACGATGAAGATGGCCCCCTGACATACGGCCTGACCGAGGTCCACTGCAAACCTCGTCAGGATAGCGCTTTTGTAACATACGGCAATCATGCTTACCATGGATATCTCAAAATAGTATATGAGGAATCGCCGAAAGGCATACTTCTGGTCAACGTGGTTGATATTGAGGATTATGTAAAAGGCGTTTTGCCCGGCGAGATCGGTGATCGCACCGCAGAGGAATATGAAGCGGTCAAGGCTCAGGCAGTTGCTGCCAGAACTTATGCAGTCTGGAAACTAACCGATCAGGAAACATCGGGAAAGCTTGCACCAACGATTGCCGACCAGCTTTATACCGGTGTCGATTCAGAGAAAGACCTTCTTTCCAAAGGGGTAGATGAAACCGAGGGCGAAATTATTACTTACAAAGAACGTCCAATCTCGGCTTATTATCATGCGGTTTGCGGTGGTTGGACTTCTCCAATCGAAAAGGTCTGGCCTGAGAAACATCATATCGCCTATCTCGAAGGAGTCGATGATCGAGATTATTGCGCTTGGGCCAAATCATATTCGTGGGCTGAAAGCTTCACTCTTTCTCATCTCCAGGAAACACTTGAAAAATATTTTATCGAAAAAGGCAAATGCCAAGAGGGTGCTTTCGGACCAATTAAGGATATCGATTTTATGGTTGATAAAGAAACTGGCCGTATGAAATCGATGCAGGTTAAAACTCCCACCGGTGTCTATAAAGAATTAGCCGATAGAATCCGCTGGGCGCTGGGACGGCCCTCGGCGCC
>DOTU01000168.1:0-1025 GCA_003520965.1 Candidatus Zixiibacteriota bacterium | reverse complement strand
GGTCTCAAAATTATGGGTGTCGGCAACGGCCATGGTGTGGGAATGTGTCAATGCGGCGCCATCGGCCAATCTCGGCTGGGGCATAAGTACAGCGATATTATAAAGTATTACTATAAGCATATTAAGATTGTAAAAGCGTATTAGATAAAGGTGTCATCGCGGGCGACTTTCGAGGAGCTAAGCGATCCCCTGGCATAAAACGTCACACATTAAAGATCGATACTCCGGCTTTATGCTTGGGGGGAGTGCTTCGTCGTCCCCAGATAAAATCGGGGGACTCCTCGCAATGACCTATTCGGTAGGAATTTAAAAAGTGATGCTCTTCAATCCTACAAAAATAGCAATGATTCAGGATATCCCCGGAATTGGCCTGCGTGAAAGCTATAGGCAAATCCTGCAGGAGTTCAAGCCGAATATTATTGCATTTGCCGAGTATTTCCTGGTGGGACCCAAATATACAAATACCGCCTCTGCAGTTGAACATCGGGTGGCGCATTTAAATCAAATAAAAGCTTGGTCAATCGAATTTAATTGCCTGATTGGCGGTGGCACCATCGTTGATACCGAAAATGGCCATAAGTTCAATCGCTGCTATTTAGTTGATAAGGGAGAAATCCTAGGGCACTACGATAAGATTCACCTCTATCGCAATGAAGGGAGCGGGCAGATTACTCCCGGACATGATTATCGGATATTCCAATGGAGAAATTTCCGACTCGGCCTTCTTATCTGCGCCGACGTGCTTTATCCTGAATCGTTTCAGGCGATGAGAGAGCTAAAACCCGATCTCATATTTATCCCCACCACATCGCCATATAAGCCGGCTGAAACAACCGATGAGAAGTTCGCCAGAGATAACAATGTATTTGTTGGAGGGGCTGCCGAAACCGGTGCTATCCTGGTTAAAGTTGCCCCTCAGGCAATATTATCGGCCATCCGTTGCAGGGAAGAAGCCTGATTGCCAGCCCGAGTAAAATCCTTTGGCGCGTTGATCCTCAGGATGAGGACAAACCCGCGCTTATTTT
>DOTU01000082.1 GCA_003520965.1 Candidatus Zixiibacteriota bacterium | reverse complement strand
GTCCCTTGCGCCTGGCTCTCGATCTGAACTTCTATGCCGGTAAAAAAGATCATTACAAGATTCTGGGGTTGACGCTTCCGTCTGATTGGGATTTCTATATTCGTTCCTTCTTCCAGTCGGGCAAACGATATACCACTTACACGCGAATCGAGCGGGAGGGTGAGCAGACTCAATATGTGGCTAATAGTCTTGATCCATATAAAGGCTTGTCGCAATCGTGGCGTTGGGTCGATTTCAGTTTCAAAAAATACTTCCGGCCGATGGGTGTGCGCCTGGCGATTTTCGCCGAGGTCACCAATCTATTCAATGATAAAAACTCCGATATAATAAATCCGCTAACCGGGCGCGCCTACGAATTTGGCGACCCCGTATTAGATACCTGGAACAACCCTTTGAATCCCGACCCATCACCTACATCTCCATTCCCCTTCAATCCGGCCCGGTATTTAAATCCTAGAAACGTTAAACTGGGAGTGTCCTTCTCATGGTAAGGCTAAGGGCATTTGCCTGCGCAATGGTGATAGCCTGTCTGGTGCCATCGATTTCACAAGCATGGAATATTTTACCGCGTCTGGGAGCATCGCGCTCGGGTACGGCCTCCATGCAATTTCTCAAACTAGGCGCAGGAGCCAGAGCTGCGGCTATGGGTAACGCCGTCGCCTGCGCCAGCGAGGATGGTTTTGGGCTATACTGGAACCCGGCTACATTGGTTTGGGGTGAGGCGCATCAGGTTGCTGTCTCACACAACATGTGGGTGGTTGATGTCAACTACGATTTCGCCGGATACAGCATGAAGCTAAATGAAGACAGGGCTATCGGAGTGAGCGCTATTTATCTGGGTACGCCCGATATGGATGTCACCGATGAGTATCATCCGAACGGTACCGGGCAAACGTTTGGTTTTGCAGATATGGCGGTTGGCCTGAGTTTTTCGCAGCGGCTAACCGACTTTTTCTCATTCGGCGCCTCTGTTAAATTTGCGCAGGAGAGTTTGGAAAATTTGAGGATGCGCGGTTTCTTGTTGGACCTGGGAACATACTATCAGACCAATTATCGTAATACCCGATTCTCCGTAACCCTCTCCAATTTCGGACAGCAGGTTAAGCCAGGCGGCTCTTACAACTATACCAATCCGTCGGGAGAGATAATTCCCAAATCATACCAGTCGTTTTCTCCTCCGACGATTTTTAGGATTGCCGTGGCCACCGATGTTATGAGCAACGAAAGCAACAATTGGCAGGCCGTGATGCAATTGGATCACCCCACAGATAACGCGGAGACATTCTCGCTTGGCACTGAATACGGTTTAAGCAAAACTCTATTTCTTCGCGGCGGTTATAAATTAGGCAACGATACACAGAGCTACTCAGTCGGGCTGGGATTGAAAGTCAATATCTTTTCAACCAACAGCAGTCTCGACTATGCCTTCGCGGGAGTGGGTAATCTGGGACACTCAAATACCTTTTCCTTCCAATGGAGCTTTTAGTGAAAAGAAGCTGGGTTATTTTAATTCTGCTCGCCCTGGCGATAATTTTCGCCTGTGGTGAAAAAATGAAACTGCCAACTGAAGTCCCGCCGACCGGAAATCTTGGCGATACCCTTTTTCTGATGCTTAATCCTCCCTGGGATGCGGCCCACGGGTATACCTTCGCCAAGCCAACATGCATCTATTTTGGAAAAGACACCTATCTTTATGTCGTCGATACCACCGGTATTTATCAACTCGACGCCGCCGGTTCGGTTAATGGTTATTTTCAAATCGATCATCCGCTCTCTGTCAGCCAGGATGAGTTCATGCGTTTGTTGGTGGTAACGGGGGAGAAGAAGATTTACAAGATCGATGTTGGTCCCGGCGGCGATAGGACACCCTTAGTAACCTTCGATTATACGATGCCTCAGAGATATATTGCTACTTCAGATACGGGCGGTTATTTCTTCAAACTTCGCTCGATGATCGGTCCAGACGACCGGTTTATATCGATAACGGATATTCCAGCCAATGACAACAGTTATTTGGTAGCTGTTTCATCGGAGCATATCAATAACGCTCGAGTGCTCTGGTTTCATGGTACCTCGCAAAAGGCAGAGTATACCGATTCTCTATTTGATCGGATTGTGGGCGTAGATCCGGCTATTCATAGGCTTATCAGCTGGACTTCCATCGGTGACACTTTAATAAATCCCATTATTATCACCGGTAACGGTGTGACCACGACTACCCATCCCAATTCCATATATACCTACCAGCTAAGCGGGGCGACTCATCTTATTGTTTGTCAGGATTCGGGCAGTTATCCGGTGCACGATCTAACGCTGGCGCGTCAGGTCTGGGACCAGCATTGGGTTTTCAACTATACTCACAGTCCCAGCGAAACCGATCTTTTAAAGCGAGGATTTTTCAGTTTACCCAAGGGCGCCACGGTTGATCTTCAGGGAAATATCTATGTAGTTGACGCAGGTTCAGATAGATTCGCGGTCGCATCCCAATTCACCAAGCAAGGGAAATTTATCAGGCCCATCGAGCAATTATACTCAGCCATCGATATCGATGACAACGAGGGCTTGACTTATAACTGGATCGAAATCAACCCTCACAAGGGGGGAAGCGGAGCCTCCGCGGGCCTCGGACAAAATTCGAATTTATGGGTTCCCCTGGGTTCGAGATTTTACTTCTACACGACACCATATGATAGCATCGATATCAGTTCAAATGGTTGGTGTACGTTCCTTCCAAGCGCGCAGCAGCCCACCAGGCCGCCAATTCCGAACACAAGCGAGCCTAACGCTCTTGTTTCTCCGTTTGGTCAGGCGCTTGGTTCCTCTGATGCATCTAATGGCATTTATTATTGGCACGATCAGGCCACGGGCATATTTGTTGTCCAATATGACAGCATATTAAATGCGGGAAATAACACGTCGAATACCTTTCAATTACTTCTTAACCCTGCCGATAGTTCTGTCACTTTTCAGTATAAATATTCTACGGCCTGGGGCGATTCGGCTACTATCGGTATTGAAAGCGCAAACGGCTCAAAAGGATTAACAATTCCGATAAGCAGAATTAGAAATGGTTACGCAGTCAAATTCCGGATGGCCACGCAGATGTTATACCCATCGGGTATCACTTACGATATCTATGGCGATCGCCGAACGGTTTTTATTGCCGACACCGGTAACAATCGCATATTGCGCTATAAGCTATCTACTGATCTTGAACAGTAGTATCGATTCCAACCTCCAAATGTTTTATTGGTCAACAGTTTATATCGGCATTCGCTTTTTTATTAGTTTTAATTATTATTAAGTTTGTTTTATTGGGCTTTTGGCCGCTGAATCGATGCCCCTAAGTTATTGTTATATCATAATATTGTAGACCTTTTCAGGTCAAAATTAATTAAAAATATTACTTGACCAACTAATAAAATCGCATGTATAATTCGCGCGAAAGTAAGGCTTGTGACCTTAGCTTACTGGTGGTGAGATGACCGATTGCGGATCGGTTTACGGGGCGATGGGAAGCTCCAATGCCCTATCTTCTGTTGAACTTCCGGTTTAGGGTCACCAAAAACCAAAGATAAAGAGCAGCATCGGTAAATGGGTGTAAACATGTTGCTGCTCGAACGTCAAAAGCCGTACTCAAGGAGGATGTATGACGCGCTTAGGCGGCAAGGGGCTTACATGCGCAAATAAGTCAGCGGTCTGGCTTGGCCTCGCTAAGCAGGGGCTACAGGCAGAATTCCCAGGCGTAAGTCTCTCCAGTACAACAATTCCTATGAAAAGAAGCTATAATTCTTTTCTTGAATTGTCATTCTCCATTGGGTTAATCGGGCAATTTGACAGGTCTATAACTTCGTTAGCACGGTAAGGAATTGAGGAATCACTTACAAATGTTGTTCGCTTGTCCGAAGGTGTGGGCAGGTGTGTTTCAAACCCGATTTCGCCTATTCAAGGAGGATGTATGAGGTTTTTGGGCGTCAGAGGGCTGATTACAAGTATATTTATAGTGGGGACAGCGCTAACGGTAGGGCAGAGGGTGAGCCAGGCCGCAAGCGCTGAATTGCAAATCCGGTCAGATCTTCATATCACCGATTTGGCTCCGGGAGATATCAAGCTGCGCTGGACAGCAACAGGAGATGATAATAATGCCGGTCGCGCCAGCGCTTATGATATTCGGTTTCATCCTGTAAGTAACGGCCCAATCAATTCCGATGACCGCTGGAATCAGGCTATCCAGCTGACCGGGGAACCGAGGCCATCGCGAAGCGGTCAAATCGATTCAATGCTGATTCATGGCTTGATCCCTGGTTGCAGGTACTACTTTTGCCTTAAAGTTATCGATGAGACCGGGAATTGCTCAGGTCTATCCAATTCCCCCGCAATGACGGCTGCCGGCGGAAGCGATTTTATCCCCGGCGATGCCAATAACAGCGGGGCAGTCAACGGATTAGATGTAGTTTATATGGTTAACTATTTCAAGGGCGGAAATCCTCTGCCCGAACCAATTTTACGTGGCGATTGCAATGGTAATTGCGAAGTTAATGGTGTCGATGCAGTATATCTTCTAAATTATCTTCACGGATCGAATGAAGCTCCTTTTCGTGGAAACTGCAATCCAATTTTGGCTACGCCAAATGTAAATACTGAAACTCCTATTCGGTAGATCGAGAACAAATAGCTATGGCCGCCGCAGAACGGCGGCTTTTTTTATCGACAATAGATGCATTCTGTGATTGACAAATCCATGTTATTATATATGTTTAGGGCGGTTAGTCTACATATTACCTGTTGGAGGAGAACAATGCGAACCGCTGCGAGTGTTTTTTTTGCCATTAGTCTGTTTATCTGGTCTCCGTTAAAAGCTGAAGTTTCCAGCGAAGTTAAACAAATTCAAGATTATATCCTGAAAAATAATCTGAAGTGGACCGCAGATCAAACATCGATGATGGATCTGACTCTCGAACAAAGGCATCAAAGGCTCGGCCTGAGGGTCCCCGAAAGCGTTCGATTACGTTTTGAGGCTTTGGATACTCTTCCGCCTCCGGTGCTTCTCAATACGGATGCGCATTTTGACTGGCGCGATATGGGAGGTGTCACTCCTGTTAAGGACCAAGGCGGGTGCGGTTCTTGTTGGGATTTCGCGGCTACCGGCGCTTTTGAAGCGGCTTATTTGATTGCTGAAGATACTGTGCTTGATCTCTCCGAGCAGCAGGTTCTATCCTGCAATGACGGGGAATCCGGTTGCGGCGGGGGATGGATGAGCGATGCATATAATCTATTTATCTCCCATGGGGCGATTGACGAGCCTTGCATGCCTTATGGAGCCAGCGATGCCATTCCCTGTACCCAGGATAATTGTCCCGTCGTGGCTAATCTGATTGGTTTCGTAGATGTGCCCAATAATGTAAGCGCTATAAAGAACGCCCTTATGTATGGGCCCCTTTCGACCTGTTTTACGGTGTATGATGATTTTTATGGATATAGCAATGGCTGCTACGAACATACTGGTGGTGACAATATCAATCATGCCGTGCTTATCATTGGATGGGATGATAACATGTGTGATGGTCAAGGCGCCTGGATTGTTAAAAACAGCTGGGGTCCGGGTTGGGGAAATCATGGCTTTTTCGATATCAAATATGGTTCAGCATCGTTCGGCAGTTACACTCAACGTCCGATTTACCAGTCAGGCGGCCTGCCGGTGCTGGTTTATGATCCGGAATCGTTTGCGGTCACGATGCCCGATAATGCTTTGCGAAGCAGGACATTGAATTTGACTAACAATGGTAGAGGTGATTTGCATTATAATATCACCCCCGCTCCTCCCGGCGGTCAAGACGCATACGGCTATTTCTGGCGCTCCAGCGATTCAACCGGCGGCCCAAGCTATAATTGGAAAGATATTACCCAGGTTGGTCAGCAATTAAGTTTCTCCGAACCCAATGATGATGTTTCGTCAAACTTGATGCTGGGGTTTGATTTTAATTACTACGATCGCCATTATAATTATATCAAAGTGGGGATTAACGGCCTGGCCTATTTCATGAACGCATATTTCTACAGCCCGAACAATGTTGGGATACCGGATCCGGCTTATCCCAATAGCCTGATGGCGGTTTTTTACGATGATCTTACGCTTCAATATGGCGGTCATGTTTATTTCTATTCAAATCAATCCGATTCAGCCATTATTACCTGGCAGGATGTCAAAGATACCCGTCAGGCGGGGACCTTCTCATTCCAAATAGTGTTAATAGCACCGGATACGATAATTTATCAATATTCCGGTATGGGTCCGGGACGGCTCAATGAATGCTCGGTCGGAATAGAGAATCCCAATGGTACGATTGGACTTCAGATTGCCTACAATTCGAATTTTATCCATAGCAATCTGGCTATCGGGTATTACCTGGGGAGCCGTAGTTCTTGTTCGTGGCTTGACATAACTCCCACAGATGGAGTTGTGCTTGAAGGCCGTAGCCAGGCCATAAATATCGCGCTTAATTCAAGTGGGCTACCGCAGGGCACCTATAATGCCATCCTGAAGTTAATTTCAAACGATCGTTACAACATCTCCAATGATATTCCCATAAGGATGGACGTAACCCAGGGTAGCTGCGAGTATATGGCCGGTGATGTTAATGGCGACGGCGTCACCAACAGCCTCGATTGCGTATACCTGCTGAATTATTTCAAAAGTGGCACCAATCCTCTGCAAAGCTGCAACTGCGGTACACACGGATCGGTTCGGGTCAGCGCCGACGTCAATGGTAATTGCAGTGTGAATGGAATGGATTTGGTTTATCTGGTCAATCACTTTAAGCATGGAGTGACACTCAATTTCTGTGCTGATTGCCCACCAACATCGCGTTGATAATATTAATATAGATATCTGAATTTGATCAGGCTCCAATCGGGGCCTGATTTTTATTTTGGGTAAGATTACATTTTATTCTCTTTTCGAAATATTTCATCAATCATTTGC
>DOTU01000323.1 GCA_003520965.1 Candidatus Zixiibacteriota bacterium | reverse complement strand
TGGTATGCTCGGTCTCGACATTAGTGATGATAGTTACCTTTGGTGTAATGACATTGGTGGCATCGAGCCTTCCCCCCATGCCGGCCTCGATCAAAGCAACATCAACCTTCTCATCCTTAAAATAAGCGAAAGCCAGAGCAGTAACCGTCTCGAAAAATGTAATGGGCAGGCTCTCGATTTTCTTTAAATTGTTATTAAAAAAATCGGTAATATATTTTTTATCAATCAAGCGGCCATTGATTTTGATCCGTTCCCGAAAATCAACCAGATGCGGCGACGTATACACCCCAACCCTATAACCGGCCGCCATCAGGATCGCCTCCATAATTGCCACGGTGGAACCCTTGCCATTGGTTCCGGCCACGTGGATCATGGGATAGCTTTCCTGTGGATTTCCAATATAAGATAGAAATTTGGTGATATTGGAAAGCCCGAGCTTTATCCCGAACTTCTCCATTTGCAGGATATACTCAATAACTTCGTTATATTCCATCACTGCTCCGTTTTTTGCACTTGATAATTTGGCAACATATATTTGAGTAGTTCAGTGATAGTCTTCTTGAGTTCCGGCCGCGATACAATTGCATCCAGGAAACCATGTTCAAGGAAAAACTCCGACGATTGGAATCCCGGCGGCAATTCCCCTCCGATAGTCTGGGCAATAACCCTCGGACCGGCAAACCCCAGAAGCGCCTTTGGCTCGGCGATGATTATATCTCCCAGCGAGGCATAAGAAGCCATTACACCCGCGGTTGTTGGATTCGTCAGCACTGAAATAAAGGGAATTTTCTTTTTATTTAAAACCGCTAAAAGCGCCGATGTTTTGGCCATTTGCATAAGGGATAAGATTCCCTCCATCATGCGCGCCCCACCGGAGCAGGATACAAGCACCAGAGGAATCTTTCGATCGATAGCGCGTTCGATCGTTCGGGCAACCTTCTCCCCCACCACACTGCCCATGCTACCGCCGATGAAATCGAAATCCATAACGGCGAAAGAGACATCCAGCCCATCAATTTTTCCCAAACCCGAAATTAAACCATCATTTCGACCTGTTTTTTTGCGGGCGGCCGCGATACGTTCTGGGTATTTTTTCAAATCCTTAAACTCCAGAGGATCAAGCGACGTTAAGGAGGAGTCAAACTCCTCGAAACTATCAGGATCTAAAATCAGGCTCAGGTAGGTTGTAGCCGGAATGCGGAAATGGAAATCGCATTTGGGGCAGACCCAGAAGTTTTTCTCCAGTGACATGACCGTTAATATTTCGTTGCACGATTGGCATTTGGTCCAGACACCATCGGGAATCTCGCGCTTATCGATAGCCGGAATATTTTTCTTGGAACGATTAAACCAGTCGACCATTAAAGCTCCTTGGCCATTAGTATTGCGTTTTCGCGGGGGCTGCGGTAATAACCTTTTCGCCAGCCTACGTCTTTAAACCCGAAAGAAAGATATAACGCCTGCGCTGGTTTGTTGGATTCCCGCACTTCCAGGTATATTGAATTACATCCGCGCTGCACCGCGATCTTGATTATCTCATCCATCAACTTATTACCAACGCCCTGTCTTCTGAACTGGGTTGCCACAGCAAAATTCCCAATCTGTAACTCATCTGCTACAATATACAGAATACTGTAGCCAATTACGATATCATCCTGCAAAGCCACAATCGGCATTGATATTTCATTTGCAAGATCGCTCCAGAAAGAATCATAGCTCCAGGGATCGGAAAATGACTCTTTTTCGATCATAACGACACGTTCCAGATCATTCTCCATCATTTTGCGGATAAAGATCTCCGCCATATCACGATTTCCGCTCCCTGAGCTTGGGAGTTCTGATATACACCGGCGCCCCTGTAGCTACATCAACGGTTTCGCCTTTTAGAATCTTTTCTTTCCCAAGTAAAGCAATGACCCCTCCAAGAGCATTTCTATCGTATCTTTCTGCCATATCTAAGTTACCGGCGGTGTATTTACCAAGCTCCCTTACCCCCGGCCCAACAGCCTTGTAGCCACTGGCGATAATAGCCAATGCCTCATCCGCAGAGCCAACGGCGTCGGGTATAACCTGAGTAAGTACATTGTCCATCCGCTCAAAGGCGGCGAAATAAAATTCATTTCGCCTGGCATCTTTGACTGCCAGGATGCGGTTCAAGTCCCCTTCAGCAGAGTGGGCAATTGCCAGAAGCGACGAAACCCCAGCCAACGGCAACCCAAGCGACCAGCAAATCCCCTTGGCCACCGCCAGACCCACTCTCAAGCCCGTAAACGACCCGGGACCGATAGCGATACTGATCGCCCCGATCTCTGCTATATTAACATTGGCTTCATCCAAAACGTTGCGTAAATACTGGTGAAGCATATTCTTATTTTGCGAGCCAGGCTCTGAGGAACGCGAAATGATAACCCCATTCGGGCCGGCCAGACCAACGGAGAGAAACTCATCAGAGCTATCAATTCCCAGCGTTATCGAGCGCAACTATCTCCACCATTCGGGTATTTTCATCATAGAAAGAAAGATAAACCTCAAACCTCTTACTCGGCAACATCTTTTTGACCTTCTCGGGCCATTCAATCGCCGTCACGCCGCCGGAATCGAGATATTCAGTCCATCCCAAATCCTCAATTTCCGCTTCTCCTTCGAGACGGTAAAAGTCGATATGATAAAGCGGTATCGGACCGGGATATTCGTTGATAAGGCTGAAGGTCGGGCTTCTGACACCTTTCACGCATCCAAGCCCTGCTGCGAGTCCCCTGACAAAGGTGGTCTTGCCCGATCCCAATGGCCCATAAAGCGCGATTACATCTCCCGCCTTCAGAACTGCAGCCAATTCTGAGGCAATTGCCTCGGTCTCTTCACTGCTGAATGATTCAGTTGCCAGAAGTTGCTTCATACGATGAAAGATATAACAGATGTCTCAAAGGTTCAAATGATTATTGAGTTGCAGCAGCCAGAATCTTATTTCTTTAGACTAAATTATGGGATTGTTGCTTTATTTATGAAAATGCTATTTGCTTTATTGTAGGGGCATAATTTATTGTGCCCTTCGTTACCCACGAATTTTTTTTTTGATTTAACACAAAACCCATAACCCATAACTCACAACTAATTTATTTGGGCTGCAACGTTATTACTGGCAGGACCATCTCATCGAGGCTGATGCCGCCATGCTGGAAACTATTATTATACTGACGCTTGTATTCGGAATATCTGGTAGGATAAACAAAATAATAATCCTCCAAAGCGATAATATAGGTGGTGGCCAGCCCCCAGGTCGGCAGATGAAGCTCTTTCGGCTCCTTAATCAGCCAGGATTGCTTGGGATCGCAATTCAGATTATCACCATACTTATAGCGCAAATTTGTCGATGTATCCTTCTTACCATAAGCCAAGGCCCCTCTGGTACCGATAACCGAACCGTGATCGGTGGTAATGACAACTCGGCAATCCCACTCGGCCAATTTGCGAAGCAGCTCGAACATATGCGAATACTCAAACCATGATCTCATCAGCGATCTAAACGCCGCCTCATTCGGGGCGACCTCCTGAAGTATCTCCGACTCAGAACGGCCATGAACCAAAATATCAACAAAGTTATAGACTACCGAGAGCAGCGGCACAGCCTGGTAACCGCTTATCTTCCTGGCCAAATTCTGGCCTTCTTCAAAATCGAGCACCTTGACATACTTGGGTTCATTTTTGAATTTCAAACCGAGCTTGGCAAGCTGGCGATCTAAAAGCTGACGTTCGTGGCGGTTGCGGCTGGCCTCGTTGTTATCGCGGCCCCAGATTTCAGGATACAGTTCCGATACCTTATCGGGAAACTCCCCGGCAAAGATGCTGTTTCGAGAGAACGGTGTAGCCGTGGGCAGAATCGAATAATAATAATCTTTCTTTATCGAAAAATACTGGCCGATTATCGGCTCGATCATAAGCCATTGGTCAAGCCTCATACAATCGACGACGATAAAGAAAGTTTGCTTCCCCTCACGAAGCAGCGGCGCCACATGTTTTTCAATTACATCCACCGACATGGGCGGGCCGCTATTAGTGCGAAGCCAGTGCCGGTAATTCTTTTGGATAAAAGTACCGAACTCGGCATTGGTAATTTTCTTTAAATCCTGATGCGATTGCTTGAGACCGAAATCCCTGAATCTCTCAAGCTCCAGATCGATCTCGGAAAGCTTGACATGGATATCGATCCAATCCTGCCACGACAGAGGGCCGGAAAGCAGGCCGTTAATGCGCTGGAAATCCATGACAAATTCGCGCGTCAGAGTATTTTCGGTGAGTTTTTGACGCTCTAAAATTCTCTTTATCGCCGAGAGAACCTGGCTTAAGTTAACAGGTTTAGTTAGATAATCATCGATCTTTTTCCCGATCGCCTCATTCATCAGATGCTCTTCTTCCGATTTGGTAACCATAATTACCGGAAGCAGCGGATTGGCGTCTTTAATTCCTTCGAGGGTGGCAAGTCCATCGCGGCCGGGCATCATTTCATCGAGTAACACCAGATCGATTCCGCCTTTGGTTACGATATTTATGGCATCATCGCCATTTGAGGCCTGAACAACCTTATATCCCTTCTCCTTTAAAAAAATGAAATGGGCCGATAAGAGATCAATTTCGTCGTCAACCCAAAGAATCGTTTTGGTATCGTCTAAATTCATGCTGGCAGTTCCACAACAAATATTGTTTTAACGTTCGGCTCGGATGATCTTAAGCTGATCTTTCCTCCGTGATACTCCTCGACAATTCGCCTGGCCAGGGTTAGTCCCAGTCCCCAGCCTCGTTTCTTGGTTGTAAATCCTGGTGAGAAAATCTTCTTCTGCTTTCCTGCCGGAACTCCGGGACCATTGTCCTCCACCAAAATTAGGACTTTCTTTTGGGTTGGGCTGTAACTGGTTGTTATGCTGATAATGCCTGTTTTGGCATTCGAGGCCTCCATCGAGTTCTTAACCAGGTTCTCGACAACCCATCTCATCAACTCTGGATTAATACTAACGGCGGGCAGGTCGCCATAAGTTTCCTTGATTATCATCCCACCTGACGGAAGACGGACTTTTAAATACTCCAGCACATCCCTTACTATCTCATTAAGGTCATATTCGGATAGCTCCGGTGCCGAGCCTATCCGCCCAAACCGAGTTGCAATCCGATCCAGACGGTTGAGATCGCCATGCATACGGTCCATGATCGCCGAAAAATCGTCGCCTTCAACATCGGGCGAAACTTGTATCTTCCCCTCCTGGTAGCGCATCTTGAGAAGCTCCACCCAGCCAATCAGTGACGATAACGGTGTGCCCAGCTGATGAGCGGTTTCTTTGGCCATTCCGACCCATATTGAACGCTGCTCGGCCTGTTTGATATTTCTGAAACCTACAAAAGCAATGAGAATGAAAAAGCTTAAAACCGTCATCTCCACAATCGGTATAAGCCTGAGCTTGCCAATCACGGCCGAATCGCCATAATGCAAAAGACTGATAACCGTACTATCCGACCGAATCTCAATTGGTTTGTTCTGGCTGTCAAACTCTTTGATATAGGCATAAAGAATGGCTCTGGTGGCAGTGCTAGTGTCGCTGGGGCTATACTTCATCGTCCAGGCAGCGGGGATACCTCTACGATCGGTTACGATAATTGGAAAATTCACTTGGGTGATGATGTTATCAAAAATGAAGTTGATAACCGCGGGATCAGTTGCTTCGCTTGCGCCATATTGGATGAGGCGAGCATAAGCTTCACTGACTTTGGCTGCATCATGCCGAAGGTCCCGCACTACAGTTTGATTGAAATAGATGAAAAGGCCAACCACACCTACCAGCCCAATAATGAGGAAAGCCTTAAAAAACCAGGAATATCCAACATAAAGAGGGCTTTTATGTTTGCTGCTGGCCATTGAAGTTATCCTTTAAGGACTTCCA
>DOTU01000324.1 GCA_003520965.1 Candidatus Zixiibacteriota bacterium | reverse complement strand
ACAAAGATACGATTATTAAGAAGGAGCCTGATTGACCCGCAATCAAAAGATTCTGATTATAGATTACGGTTCGCAGTACACCCAGCTTATCGCCCGACGTATTCGGGAGATGGGCGTCTATTCTGAGATAGTCAGCGGACGGCACGATTTCGCCGGTTATGATTTTGAGTCTGTAGCTGGAATTATTCTCTCCGGCGGGCCATCGTCTGTGCAGGAAAAAGGCGCTCCCTCTCTTGACGATAGGCTTCTTCATCTGGGAATTCCGGTACTTGGAATTTGCTACGGTTTGCAGCTTATCTCGCACAATCTTGGGGGAAGCGTATCCCGCTCACATCGGCGCGAATATGGCCGGGCAGCGATGACTGTCACTTCCGAATCCGAACTTTTTACCGCGATTCCACCGACAAGCCAGGTTTGGATGAGTCATGGCGATCATGTTAAAGAGCCGCCCCCCGGTTTTTTCGCTATAGGAAGTACATCAAATATTGAGAATGCCGCTATTGCCGATCCGGTCAGGCGTATTTACGGTGTGCAGTTTCACCCCGAGGTTTCGCATACCGAGCATGGTCAGAAAATATTACACAATTTCCTGTTCGATATCTGCTTTTGCAAGGGCGATTGGACCCCCGCCTCTTTTGTCGATGTGGCTGTGGAAAAGATTCAGCATACGGTTGGCAAAGGCAAAGTCATCTGCGGGCTCTCCGGCGGAGTTGATTCGGCTGTGGTGGCAGCCCTTCTGCATAAGGCAATTGGCAATAAGGCAATTCCTGTTTTTATCGACAACGGCCTGCTGAGAAAAGATGAGGCCAAACAGGTGGTCACGGCGTTCAAAGAAATCGGAATAAGGATTAAAAAAGTTGACTCCAGTAAGCTGTTCCTGCGCCGCTTGAAGGGAATCACCAATCCGGAGATTAAACGGCAGAAGATCGGACGAGCTTTTATCGAGGTTTTCACCGATGTCGCCGCCGATCTTGGCAAAGTCGATTTTCTGGCGCAAGGAACACTCTACCCCGATCTGATCGAATCGCAATCGTTCAAAGGACCATCGGCCACGATTAAGACCCATCACAACGTGGGCGGGTTGCCCAAGCGGATGCGTCTGAAATTGGTTGAGCCGCTCAAAGAGCTTTTCAAAGATGAGGTTCGCGCGGTGGGACGCGAGCTTGGCCTGCCGCCTGAATTTATCGGACGGCACCCATTTCCGGGGCCGGGGCTGGCGGTACGTATTCTGGGCGCGGTGACACCGACACGACTGGCCATCCTGCGTGAGGCCGATGAGATCTTCATCTCAGAGCTTCGCGAGTGGAATTTATACGATAAGGTCTGGCAGGCATTAGCGGTGCTTCTGCCGGTGCGATCGGTGGGTGTCATGGGTGATGAGCGCACCTACGAGGGGGCGGTGGCGCTTCGGGCAGTGACCTCGCAGGACGCCATGACCGCCGATTGGGCGCATCTGCCGGCCGATTTCCTCTCGCACGTCTCTAACCGGATTATCAACGAGGTTTCCGGCATCAATCGGGTGGTGTATGATATCTCCTCCAAGCCCCCCGCGACGATAGAATGGGAATAGTGTAAAGATTGGGAGCCCAAATGGTTTTAACCTTACGGTGTTTCTTAATAAGTTGCTTTGTACCATTTTCTATAATATGCGCTCAAAATAAGATTGAGGATGACACACTTTTTACTGACAATACCTTTACCACCGGAAGTTGTTTTGAGGTTCAAACGGCTCTCGATGGAAAGGATACTGTTCGTACAATAGGCGGGCCTGGTATCGAAATCGTGGGATATGTTTATATCTGTTACCCGCGGTTTATAGATATGGATTATATGATGCAATCGAGGCATTATTGGCCGGATGAAAGAAGTTACACGGATAGCTTGCATATGAGCAAGGACTTCTTTTATGCATTCTCAGATAGTTTTATCGATACTTATATAAAGGATAGAGTTGGCGACACGGTGATGGTTGTTGGTTCGAATGGCAGATTTAAGGCAACGATCACTGCTATCGGAATGGGTTATACGATGCTATCCCATCACCCATATTGTATTCTCCTGCCAAATGAAAAACTAGCGGAACCGCCTAAATTAATTGATATTCTATTGATTTTCAGGAAAGGGCATTTCTATAACGGACCAATCTATGGTTTTCATAATATTAAGCTCAATGATTCAAATTACCCAAATATGATTCAAAAAGTGAGCAACATTTTTGGTAATTCCTGGAAAACAGTTGAGCATAATTATTATGGTGAACCATGCCAATACCATATAAATGCCTACGGCAACAATAATGAGCAAGCGCCATCAGATACAATTTTTATTTTTATGACCTGCAATTTAGGTTTGGACGATAATGGTGATTATGCCAATCTTTATTTAGCTACAAAGTTTGGCAATGATTGGAAAATTGAAGAGGTAATAGAAACGGGGCATGATACCAATTGGTTCGGATTTGGTTTTGACCTTGATGCCAATGGAATTCCCGAGTATATTTATGCCACTCAGGAATTCGATGGATTTTTTGAATTGATTATTACCAAATCAGGTTCAGGGTGGATTGAAAAATAGATTCCCCGCGAGTCGCCTGCGACCTAAGCTACGAATTGATTCACAAGAATTGCACCGTCTCTTAATGTAGGGGCGTATTGCGATACGCCCCTACATTCATGATTATTAGATATATATATAGCAGGCACGATAAAATATGCCTTTACAGATACACCTTAAAAAGTTCAAGCCCCTTTATCAAATCCTCCTATTTATAGTTTAATTTCCATAAGAGATATGAATTACTATTGACAGATATTTATCTTGAATTGATTTCCATAACATAATATCATCATCTCAGAATTTAGGTTTCATCATACTGATACGGCTAAATTTATGGCTGGAGGAAATATGAACGCCTCTGAAGAATCCAGATTTTCGAAACTCCTGATACTTTCGGCTCTCATCTCGTTTGTTTTTTACTGGCTTACCTGTTTCAGGACATTCACCTGGTGGGATAGCTCGGAATACTCGCTGGCATCGTTAACTCTTGGCGTACCCCATCCGCCGGGATCGCTGCTGACAGTCATATTAGGATGGATAGCCACGAGAGTCCCTCTTGGTCTTGATAAATTCTTTACCCTGAACCTGCTGGCGGCGTTGATAGCCGCAATAACCGTCTATCTTGTCGGGTTTATTGCCTTTCGGTTGTACTATCAAACCGAGGGGATAAGGATTTCCGGCACAGCGAAATTCGGCGCGTTTCTCGGCGCTCTCATGTTTGGGGTTTCGATTACCACCTGGTATTACGCTATCAGGTTTACGCCGTATATAACAACAGCGTTGATGACCGCTCTTATCCTTCTGGCCATGCTGGCCTGGCAGCGGCATTCGTCTGATAGTAATGCTCATCTTTGGCTGGGCTTGATTACTCTTCTTTTCGGGTTGGATTTCAGCATTCATAGAACCAACCTGCTATTGTTTCCGTCATTTCTGATTTGGATATTAATCTTCCATCCAAGAGCTTTCATCTCTGCAAAGAATTGGATATACGCTGTTATCGGCCTGGCGCTCGGATTAGCAATGCAGTTAATCATCATACCGATGGCAGCCGGGCAGCCGTTCATCAATTTTAATGATCCCAGTTCACTTTCGAGGTTCTGGGATTATATCACAGTGAAACAGTACGGCGGAGGTTGGCTGATCAACATATTCCCGCGCAAGGCGCCGTTTCTAAGTGTGCAGATAATCGATTATATCAAGGTATTTGGAAGCAATTTCGCCAACAGCAACTGGGCCTATTTGGGCTTTCTGCCGTTATTACTGGGGTTGGCCGGTCTGATAATGCTCTATAGAAAAAACTGGAAACTCGGGCTTGGATTATCTGTGCTATTTCTATTTTCCAGCCTCGGAGCGATCCTTTATTTCAACCTTCCCCAGAATTTCTTTCGCTCCATCGATAGGCATTATATGCCGTCATTTGTAATTTTCTCTATATTCATCGCTTATGGGGCGGGGGTTATTCTATATATGCTTTTCAATCTCAAGGCCCGGATTCATATTGTCGCCGGAACGATTGCTTTGATATTGATAACTTTGCTGCCAATCCAGGCGGCGTTTAATAATTACCCTAAGGTCGACGGTTCAAAATCATATTTTGCTTATGATACAGCCAGGAACTTTCTCAACGGCCTTGCGCAGGGGGCGATTATATTTACACAGGCCGATATCGATACCTATCCATTATGGTGTCTTCAAGCAGCTGAGAAGATGCGCCCCGATGTCACTATTTGCAATTTAAGCCTTATGAATACCCCCTGGTTTATCAAACAGATACTTGAAAAAGACAAGGAATTCCCGGTTCGTATGAACGAAAAAGAGATAGCCTCTCTATCCCCTATCCCCTGGAACGATACAACAATCTCGCTGCCGGTTAATGTTACTCGTGAAAGTTTCGAGTTTCCATCCGAAACAATTTTGCCCAATACTGTTAATCTGGTTGTGCCTCCAACATTACAAGGCAAGTATGTATTGGTTCAAGACCAGATGATCCTAAAAACGATACAGGCGAATAATTGGCGTCGCCCGATATACTTTTCCAGCATGATGCCACAGAATACTCTTCAATGGTTGATGTCCAATTTGCGTTTAGAGGGGTTATACTGGCGGCTGGTGCCTGTGAAATCCGATGCCATCGATATCGGTTTGCTTCGAAAGAAACTTGTAGATGTATATAAATACCGAGGATATGCAGATAGTTCGGTTCCCAAAGATGATCCCACCAAATGGATTGCCTGGAACTATTGCAGCGCATTTATAACTCTCTCATCCATGCAATATAGCTCCGGGGATTCAGTAGGCTGCAGGAGCACGATGGATCATTTGCGCAAATCGATTTCACTTCCAGACCTTCAACCGCCTGCACAGTTAATGGGTGCCCTGGACAATGCGTGCAAATAATTAATCTGGATATCAATTGACCAAACAGAAACAAAGCATTCCTGAAAACTCCTGGCAGTTGTATCTCGATACTGTCAACAAAGCCGCCGAGAACATATCCAAAATCGTTGGCGGTAAGCCAATGGGGCCGCTGCTCAGTCAGTTTCTATATACGCTGGCTTTTCAGCAAGGAGTTTGTATAGCGCGTTGGGTGAATAATAATAAGGATTTGGTTCGTCGCTTGAACGCTATTCAAGCTTTCACCAAAGATGAGTTTGATGAGATTGCGGGCGAGGTCAAGGCCTCGGTAGAGAAGATGGTGAAAATATGAGGCGCCTCATTTTATTAGAGACGCTTTATGATAGGGGATTACTTCGTCCCAGTCGAATCGACGGGGACTCGCAATAGCTCATTTATCTATTATTTCGGTGGTTTGACAACCATAATTGGGATATCGAGATTATGGCGGACATTAGATGCCGTCTCCCCGAATAGCATATCGCTGATAAACTTGTGACCGTGAGAGCCCATCAGAAGCAAATCGATCTTTTCCTCTTTGACAACCTTTATAATCTCCTGGGCCGGCTTTCCGGCACGGATTATCGGTCTGGCTTTGAATCCCTGTCGTTTCAAAATTTCCGCAATCTCGAATATATAGTTGATATCATCGCGCGCATGCTCGTCATGCATCTGTTCGCCATACACCTGCACGCCTGGCGAATCGGTCACATGGATAAGCGTAATTTCGGCTTTGTGAATTTTAGCCAGAGACATGGCCCGGGAGATAACCAGTTCATCGATCTCCGAATTATCAAGCGCCACACCGATATGGGTGATCGGGTCTTTCTCCGGAGCGACAATCTCAATCCTATCGATTAACGTCTTTTTCACTACCCAGCCTTTACGGCCCTGAATCCAGGGTGCGAAAGTTATCCAAAGGAGCACCCCCAGGCATCCCGCCATAACCGGTACGATTACTATCCAGCCAATCAATGACGCGGTTCCTCCCTTTGAAAGTAGTCCGGCGACTTCCTGATAGACCAATAAAACATTGAGAGCGATAATCAGTATTGCCACAATCCAACCCAAAATCAATACCCAGATTCGATTGGCGAAAGCCCCCATTTTCATTCGGTCTGATGTGAAATGCAAAAGCGGTATAATTGCAAATGGAAGCTGCATACTCAGAACAATCTGGCTCCAGATCAAGAGACGGTAACTGCCGCTATCACCCATCAACCCAATAACAATCACAGCTGGAATTAAAGCTATTAAGCGGGTTACCAGGCGCCTGATCCAGGGCTTGATTTGAAGATGCAGGAAACCCTCCATTACGATCTGCCCGGCCAAAGTTCCGGTTATTGTGGAGCTTTGTCCGGCAAGCAGGAGCGCCAGCGCGAAAGCCACCGGCGCAATGGCCGGACCGAAAATAGTATCGAGCAGCGAATGCGCCTGCTGAATCTCCGTAACCACTATCCCCCGCGAATAGAAATTTGCCGCAGCCATGATCAGTATAGCGGCGTTGATTAGAAAAGCCCCGTTTAGGGCAACCACGGAATCGATAAAATTGAAACGGCAGGCCTCGGCCTTACTGATAATTCCCTTTTCGATATTGCGCGATTGCACCAGGGCCGAATGCAGATAGAGATTATGCGGCATGACCGTAGCGCCGATAATACCTATCGCTATATAGAGGCTCTGGCTATTGATATGCGGGACAAATCCTCGAATGATACCACCCCAGGATGGCTTGGAGAAAAATACTTCGAGAAGCATACACAGGCCAATCGTCATGACAATCATGACAATTAGGCCTTCGAGTTTCCTGATACCAAATCGCTGAATGGCCAGAAGCAGGAATGTATCGAAAGCGGCGACAAGGCAACCCCACAAAAGCGGCAGACCAAAGAGCAGATTCAATCCGATAACTGTCCCCAACACCTCGGCCAGGTCACAGGCGGCAATAGCAATCTCGGCCAATACCCAGAGAAAATTACCGATCTTTTTATTGTACTCGGCTCGGCAGGCCTGGGCCAGGTCTTTGCCGGTGATAATCCCCAGCCGGGCGGAAAGAGTTTGCAGCAGAACCGCCATCAGGTTCGACATGAGCAGGACCCAGAGCAACGTGTAGCCGAAACGCGCTCCGCCCTCGATATCGGTGCCCCAGTTGCCCGGATCCATATAGCCGATACTGACCAGATAAGCCGGTCCTATAAAGGCAAAAAGCCGTCTCCATATAGAACGGTATTTTACCGATACCGACGAGTGGGCATCATCAATAGACATCTGATGCTGCTGGCTGGGTCTGTTGACGCTGTTATCGCTCATATTCGTACTGATTCAGATCCCGAGTAAATGATAATTCAATCCTATGCTTATCTAACAAAACAATAAACCATTCTGATAATGGTTATCAATTGTAACTATATCAAATTAATTTCAAAACGTCAACCACTTATTCCCGGTGGTCAGCGTCAATATCATTAGCGAAAGGAAAATCTGATTTTCAACGCGGTCGTCGCGCTCTTGGTCCGCCGAACAGGCCCAAATCGGATTGCGATCCGTCGGGATCGCTGAGCAGCGGATTGCCTTTATCGAGTACCGGCGAATCAGGCGCGAGCGTGAAACTATCGATATCCGCGAACTTGGGATCGACTTTTAGATTGCCGTTATTATCAGTCGGATCAGGCATGTCTCTATATTCACCGGCCTTGTTGCTCCAGACATCATTGTAAGAGATATCGAAATTGAATAGCTTACCGGCGTTCCAAATCCC
>DOTU01000171.1 GCA_003520965.1 Candidatus Zixiibacteriota bacterium | reverse complement strand
AAAATCGCGGATTTAATAAGGCAAACGGGAAAAGTTCATATTATTTCTGGGCGAAGTTTTTTCAATCATTTCAATCGCGATAAATTTCTTTCATCCCTTCTGGCCTTGAAGAAAGTTTCGAACGGTAAGCTTTCGATTCTACCGTCGCAGGGGAATTTTATCGGCGTCTCTCATTTTGGACTGTTCGGCGAGCCTGAGCATTCATTCAGTAAAATTTTGGAGCGAATAGACGCCGGTGAGATCAAAACGTTTTTTGTGTTCGGGGCTAATCCTATTGAAGAATATCCGGATCGGAAATTTGTCCAGGAAGCTCTTAAAAAGCTTGAATTCCTGGTAGTCGTATCTCCTTTTATTCATCCAACCGCCGCGATGGCGGGAGTTGTATTCCCGCAAGCGATGCTTCCCGATTATGGCGGCACTTTCGTTAATCTTGAAGGACGAATTCAGCTTTTCAAGCCGATGGAGAATTCGTTGAAACTTGAGGTCAAACCCGCCTGGGGCATTATCAACGAGCTTTCCGGGATAATGGAGATTGGAAGTAGTTGGTATAGCGATATCCAGATCAGAGAGGATATCGCCAATAGACTAAAAGAAATGGAAGGATTGGCTAATATCCCTGATAGAGGATTTATCTTTCCTTTCATAAATCAGGATGATTATCAATCTAAGTTGAATTCCGTAACGGCAATCTCCAAGGCGCCTGCTGAATATCCATATATATTGCAGTGGATGACGTCAGTGCATCACAATGGCTGGTTGACTGAAAAATCGGAAAATTTGATGCGGATCGCGGGGCATCAGGTTGCGTTGATCAATCCAATCGATGCAACGCACGAGGGATTAGTAGAAAATCAAATAGCCCGTATCGGGACAGATACCACCGCTATCAATATCCCGATTAATATCAGCGATAAGGTCAACAGGGGAGAGATTCTGATTATTAATTCTTTCTCGAAAAACCCGGTCAACAGGCTCCTTAAGAAAGATAAACCGATTACTTATGTTTCGGTGAAGAAGGCTTGATGCTCCTCACGATCGTCATCATATTTGTAAAGGTACTCGTAATATTCGCCTGCCTGATGACCGCTATTGCCTATACCACCTATATGGAGCGTAAGGTCGTAGCTCATATTCAGCATCGTATCGGGCCGAACAGAGTTGGGCCGTTTGGGCTACTGCAGCCTGTAGCCGACGCTATCAAGCTTTTGTTCAAAGAAGTAATTGAGCCCTCCTCAGCCAACAAGTACGTTTACATATTTGCGCCGGTGCTCTCTTTTGTAGCGGCCATCACCGCTTTTGCAGTGATACCGGTTGGGAATTTTATTAATATTGGCGGGCGCAGGGTTGATCTTATTATTTCCAATCTTAATATCGGTATCCTTTTTATTTTAGCGGTGTCATCATTGGGTATCTATGGCATAATTCTGGCTGGTTGGTCATCGAATTCTAAATATTCATTACTGGGCGGAATTAGATCTACCGCGCAGTTAATTAGCTATGAAGTTGCGATTGGCCTTGGAATAATCGGCGTATTAATGCTCAGCCAAACGCTATCGATCAATGAGATTGTGCGGCAGCAATCGGGTTCTATATTTAATTGGTATTTTTTCAAGCAGCCGGTCGCGTTCTTTATATATTTTATTTCAGCTATCGCCGAAACCAACCGCAGTCCATTCGATCTGCCCGAGGCCGAATCGGAGCTTGTAGCCGGATATCATACCGAATACTCCGGTATGCGTTTCGGTATCTTTTATCTCGGCGAGTATGCCAATATGATTACTGTCAGCGCTATTGCCACCAGCCTCTTTTTCGGTGGCTGGAACGGGCCTTTTTTACCGCCAGTAATCTGGTTCATGATTAAGGTGTTTATATTTCTTTTCGTCTATATCTGGGTTCGCGGGACACTTCCGCGGCTGCGTTATGATCAGCTTATGCGGTTTGGCTGGAAGGTTCTATTCCCGTTGGGGCTAGCCAACATTCTTGTCACCGCATTTATTCTGGTAATGAGAGGCTAATTATTTTTATGAATATGTGGGATTCAATAAAAGGCGTAATTTTTGCGATACCGAAAGGGATGTCGATTACCTTTCGCTATTTATTCCGCAAGCCGGTGACCGAGCAATATCCCAATGTGAAACCGAAATTTGAGGATCGATATCGTGGCTTGCATTATCTTACGCGATACCCAGATGGCACCGAGCGCTGTGTTTGCTGTGGTCTATGCGCCGCGGCCTGCCCGGCTGATTGTATCTATATGGAGCCGGCCGATACACCGGAGGGTGTTCGTTATGCAAAGATTTATGAGATTAACGAGTTGCGTTGTATCTTTTGCGGGATGTGCGAGGAAGCCTGCCCCGAGGAAGCGATCTTTTTGGGTCATGAGTTTGAATTTTCAAGTTATAATCGCGACGACTTCATCTGGACTAAGGAAATGCTTTTAGAAAATTACGATAAGATAGAGAAGTTTCGAGTCGCTAAAGATATCAAACCTCCAATTCGCCAGGAGAGGCGCGAATATATGAAACCGGCTCAACCTTTAGATTAATGTGCAAGCAGATTGATAAATTGGATACGGGAAAACAGGAGTTTCGGATAAGGGTTAAATGGCAAGCCTGATAATATTTTTCATATTAGCAATAGTTGTGATCGTGGCGGCATTATTTGTGATCAATACGAAGAGCCCCGTGTCGTCAGCCATGTTTCTTGTCTTGACAATGTGCGCCCTGGCCGGATTGTTTGTGCTGTTGGGAGCAATCTTTTTAGCTGCGCTTCAGGTGATAGTTTACGCCGGGGCGATCATGGTGCTATTTCTTTTCGTTATCATGCTGTTGAATCTTCGCAAAGACGAATACGGACACGATTCGCATTTTATACAAAAATATCTTGCATTTGTTCT
>DOTU01000282.1:3470-4946 GCA_003520965.1 Candidatus Zixiibacteriota bacterium | reverse complement strand
TTATGATGATTGTACCCGTTGTAATGGCTCAGGGCGGCCAACCGGAGCCACCTTACATACCGTATCAGGCATCGCTTCGAAATTCTGTCGGCGAACCCATTCCCGATGGTATTCTCCCCATGACATTCCGTTTCTTCTCTGATTCTATCGGAGGAACTTTACTTTGGTCGGAAACCCAGACCCAGGTGACTACTCGAGGAGGAACATTCATTGCCAACTTGGGCAGCGTTAATCCCTGCTCGCTCGATATCTTCAGCCACGGACCAGTGTTTCTCGAAACACGAATTGCCGGTGAACAGGTCCCGTTAAGCCCGCGAATCAGATTGGGTTCGGCGCCATCATCAGGTTCGTCTCAAAGGGTATCAGGCGATCTCAGGACGTCACCCGGCTGCATTCGCATGTTCGCCCCGCAGCCTGAGCCGCCAGATGATCCGTATATGGAAATTAGAACCGGTGTCGGCGGAGAAGCGAGCCTGGTTATGTTCGCTCCCCAACCTGAACCTCCAATGCCAGAGCCATTCAAAGCAATTGATATAAGTTCATCACCGTCCGACGGAGCGAGTTTCGGTATGTCTGCTATTCAAGGCACTTACGCCAAACAGTTATTCGGTGTACAAACTAATCTATCAGGAACCGATATGCAGTTCTTTGCTCCTCAGGCTGGCGGTGCCCGGTTAGTCAATAATAATCCCCAGATCAGGCTTAAGGCGGATAGTTTATTTACCCGCATGCTTATTCAAAGAGCATACTCATCTCCTCAAGGACAGCCAGAAAGCACGGGCGTCTCTATCGTGGCCGATTCAATTAATAGTAACTTTGCGTTATTCAGAAATAACAATCCCCAATTCAGGGTTACGGCTACTTCTGATGGAGGCGGCGCAACTATTTTTAGCCATGGCTCGGAATATATGGGCATTGAGCCAAGCCCGTTTAACGGCGGTGGCGCCGTAAGGATGTATGACGGCGCTGGGGCGAAATCTCTTGAACTTACATCAGAAGGCTCCGCCCGGTTTCTTGAGGACGGAAGCGAATACATGGGCGTAGGGCCAAGCCCATTTCATCCTGGCGGTGAATTTGTGATGATTGATACCAACGGGCTTAATACAATGGTTTTTAGCTCTCAAGGTATTGCAAGTTTCATTAGCGATGGTACTGAGTTTATGGGCGTCGAGCCTAGCCCGTTTAATCCTGTCGGCACTCTAAAGATGTATGATAGCACCGGAGTTTCGACCATTGAGCTTTCCTCCGGCGGCTCAGCCAGCTTCAAGCGTAGTGGTACCGAATATATGGGTATCGGACCAAGTCCGTTTAATGGCACCGGAGTTTTGACAATGTACGGCGGAGCTCCTATCGGGACCCGTGTTATCCTTTCCTCCGATGGCAAATTGAGCCTCGGCACCTCCAGCACATCAAACATCCTGACCGTCCAGCAATATTCAACCACCGATCCTATTGCCGATGCCTGGACCACCTACA
>DOTU01000282.1:1338-3197 GCA_003520965.1 Candidatus Zixiibacteriota bacterium | reverse complement strand
GGAAAACCAATATCCAGCCATTGCAAGGTTCGCTTGCCAGAGTAATGAAGCTTCAAGGCGTATCGTATGATCAAAAAGAGGGCGGCAAGCATGATATTGGGTTGATCGCCGAAGAAGTTGGCCAGGTTGTGCCCGAAGTTGTCGCTTATGAAGACAATGGCGTTGATGCCAAATCAATCGATTACGCCCGTCTGACAGCGCTCTTGATTGAGGCTGTTAAAGAGCAACAATCGACCATCTCCGGGTTGCAAGCTCAGATAGATGAGCTTAAGAAAGTTTTAGATACAAAGGCACTAAAATGAGAATTCTTTTTAACCCAAAACCATTTGATCTCGATTGGGGGTCAACATGAATCTAAGGACAACCATATTTTTTTCCGTGTTACTGGTTTTTGGTGCTTGGGCGACTTATGCCGCGTGTGAAGTGCCATCAGCCATAACCTTTCAAGGTTTTCTTACCGATCCCGGAGGAAATCCTGTAACCGGCTCTCACTCTGCGGTATTCACTCTCAACGATACCCTCGAATTGCCCAGCCATCTATGGAGTGAAACCCATCAAGTTTCTTTTGCGGACGGTTATTTCACGGTCAGGCTTGGCGAAATAAATCCGTTTTCGCCGCTCAATTTTGATCATCAATACTGGCTGGGAATCTCTTTGGACGGCGGACCTGAACTTGCCCCGTATATTCCTTTGACTTCAAGCCCTTATGCCATTAGATCGAAATATGTGGATCACCTGACAACCGAAAACGTCATTCAGTTTTATCAAGCTGCCGCTTCCATGCCTGACGCCGACGGTGATGGCTATACGAAAGCATCGCTGGGTGGGGATGATTGCAATGACATGAATCCGAATATCCACCCTGGCGCGGTAGAATTGTGCAACGGTATTGATGAAGACTGCGATGGGATTATCGATGACGGCGCCGGGGCATCATGCCCGTTCCCGCCTAATGCTGCGGAGCTTGGCTGTCTTAACGGTAATTGTATTATTACTCAATGTAACCTCGGCTGGCAGGATCAAAACGGAAACTTCCAGGACGGCTGCGAATCACAATGCTATTGGGTTTATGTCGATGCCGATTGTGATGGCTGGGTACCCGGTCCAACCCAGGGATTGGATTCGGTTTGCCATTCGGGATATGAGGGCTGTTATACTTTCTGGCCAAATCCCAATTTCGGCGATTGCGCTGATACAGATCCGGGCATAAACCCGGGCTCTCCCGAATTATGCGATGGGAGAGACAACAATTGCGATGGCGTGACAGACGAAGGCGCAAGTTGGGAATGCGAAGATGGGATTCCATGTACTAACGATATATGCATGGGGGTAGAGGGGTGTGTCCATCAGGTTCAGCCTGGCCATTGTGCGATTAATGGTAACTGCTATCTTGATGGCGATCCAAATCCCGTTAATGTTTGCGAGGTCTGCAATTCCGAATTGAATCCCATAGATTGGACCGAAATTGAATGTCCGCCGGGGACACATTGCGATAGAGAACTTGGATGTATTCCCGATAAATCAACAACAAACCTTGAAAAGAAGGGTGACTAATATGACTAAATTTGCGGTTATTCTGGTGATTGCATTAATGCCGGCGCTGGCAGTTGCCCAAACCTACCACATCGACTGGTATGTGATCGGCTCCGGTGGCGGGCATTCGCAATCGGCAAGCTACCAACTTGACGGCACTATCGGTCAGCCGATAGTAGGACATTCCTCTTCGCCCAGCTATCAGATCGATGCTGGCTTCTGGACTGGCGTTGTCACCGGGCCGTCCGGATGTATTTATGTTATCGGTGATGCTAACAACAGCAATACTTTCACCGGCCTCGATGTAACCTATTCTGTCAGGTATT
>DOTU01000282.1:0-1080 GCA_003520965.1 Candidatus Zixiibacteriota bacterium | reverse complement strand
GGTATTTCAAGGGTGGTCCTCATCCGCCATATAGCTGTGAATGCACACCCGGCAACACCTGGTATGTTTCCGGCGATGTTAACGGATCCTGCTCATTCACCGGCCTTGATGTAACCTACATGGTGCGTTATTTCAAGGGTGGCCCCGGACCAATCGCCTGTCCCAACTGTCCCCCCGGAGGGCTTTTAGCGCCTCTTGCACCCGGCATAGAGCCGGTAAATGCGCCAAATGTTGAATCCAAGAAGATTATTCAGGCTGATAATTGATGTAACAATTTCAAATTGGGCCGCTCAGAAATGGGCGGCCCTTTTTGTTAGTTCTATGGCCTTACGTGAAGTCTTTCTTTTGGCCCATGATGTAACATTATTCTTGACAAAATTATCGTATGATATAATTTTATGGTTAGACGGACATCATTGATTTTGGCATCGATAGCCTTATTATTTAACTTCTTTTTTTAGTTGCTGGACGTTCCCGTTTTATTACTGGGCGCCAAGCTTTCTATCATGAATTTACTATTTTCTTCGAAATGCTATCTCAATTTAACTCAACAAGTGGAGGTTTTATGCGAGTGGTTATTGGTTTAGTATGCGTCATTTTGGTATTAGCCTGTGTTGTTGCTCAGGCTATCGATTCAGAAGGTAGGGAAGATCAAATTGTTACCATGCATGCTTCGATAACAAGGATAATATCCTATCAGGGAATACTCAAAAATGGCGCCGGCAACCCTGTGTCGGACAACACCTACAACGTTACTTTCAGGATTTACAATAGTGCCAGTGGCGGCAGCTCCCTTTGGAGCAGTCCATCTATTCCGGTTACAACTGTTGACGGGATATTTGTTACGGAAATCGGGCCAATTACCCTGGCGTTTGATACCACTTATTATTTATCTCTCCAAGTTTCTCCGGATCCGGAAATGGTACAAAGACAGATGTTAACGATGAGCGCATATTCTGCCGTATCGGATACGGCCAATTACGCTTTCAAAGCCGATACGGCCAGCAATGTACCGGATAATTCTATAACCTCAGCCAAGATTGTCAATGGGACAATTCAATTTGGCGATATCGGCCAGAA
>DOTU01000340.1:3526-4005 GCA_003520965.1 Candidatus Zixiibacteriota bacterium | reverse complement strand
GATGATAATTGGGAATCTGCAGGCCGTATCGGAATAGATATATAATTCCCCCAAGCAGGACGAATGCTCCTGATAAAAGGACTCCAATTCTGAGTAATCGGCCAATGCTCTCATCAACCTTTTGTGCCGCGGGAGATTTTAGGAAATCATTCATCTTACATTTTCCCCGCCAGGCCGTTATAAATCATCTCAAGGGCAAGGATCATGATGACCACCGCAAAAACCCGTCGCAGTGTTTTCGATTTTGCTCCCATCAGAACCCTGGCTCCAATCATCGACCCCGCGAGAACACCAAGCATAACCGGCATGACCAGGCCGGGATCGATATAACCACGATTGAGATAGATTCCTGCGCTGGCCGCGGCGGTGACTCCTATCATGAAGTTGCTGGTTGTAGTCGAGACCTTGAATGGTATACGCATCACCTGATCCATGGCTAATACCTTGAACGCGCCGGAGCCGATCCCCAATAGGCCCGA
>DOTU01000340.1:3058-3188 GCA_003520965.1 Candidatus Zixiibacteriota bacterium | reverse complement strand
CACGGGTTGGATAGGTGGAGTTCATACGGAGCCTGGTGGCTAACTTGTTGGGTACGCTATCGAGCGGATGGTCTATCCTATCCCGACTGGATTGAATTGCGGAAAATATCAACACAAACCCAAAAATAAC
>DOTU01000340.1:0-2670 GCA_003520965.1 Candidatus Zixiibacteriota bacterium | reverse complement strand
GAGGTGGCAATGACAGAAATCAAGGATGCCCCGATTGCGTAGTGGATATCGACTTTAAATAATAGGGTTAGAGCAGGGATAATGACAATTCCGCCGCCCAGACCGGTCAGCGAGCCCAGGAATCCGGCCAGAGCCGCGATAAAGAAGATCAGGAGTGTAAGTTCAAGGATGTTCACGATATTTTTATCACATTTCAACGAAAGTTAAATATCTCTTTACAATTAATTCCAATCTAAAATATTAATAGCCTGATTCCAAATATTATTATTTCTGCTCCAAGTCGATACGACTCGAAACGAGATGTCATCCCGCTTTGAGCGGGATTTTCATCCTGAGGCATAATTAAAATTGCTCTTATTAAAAAGCAATTTAATGCTTAGATTTAGATTGCTTTGTCGGTCCAAATGGGCCTTACCGCAATGACATGGCTTCATTTAACAGAATAAAAAAGCCCGCCAAACCGTTGGCGGGCAAATTGCAGGGTAAAATAATTACTGTGATTCGGTTGTATTAACTCAATAATTTTTCCAAAACCTCTGTGGCATGCTCATCCGGCTTAACGCGTTCGAAGACATGAACGATATCGCCGTTTTTATCTATTAGAAACGTTGTTCTGGCGATACCCCAATATTTCTTGCCGTAATTGATCTTCTCTACCCAGACACCGTAATCATTGACAACCTTTTTATCGGTATCAGCCAGTAAGGTAAATGGCAGATCGTATTTCTTACGAAATTTTACGTGAGATTCAGAATTGTCGATCGAGACGCCAAGAACCTCGATGCCGGCCTTTTTGAAATCGGCGAAACTATCGCGGAAGCTGCAAGCCTCTTTGGTGCAGCCGGGAGTGTCGTCCTTAGGATAGAAATAGAGAACTACCGGTTTGCCTTTGTAATCGGAAAGCTTGCGCAGATTTCCATCCTGATCCGGTAATGCGAATTCAGGGGCTTTTGTGCCAATCTCTATCATTATGCCTCCCTTAGATCTTTGTTTAAATCATTGATGATATTAAAACTTGAGAACCGCGCGAAAGGTTTCGATAAACCTATATGTATTCTCTGGAAGAGCTTAACTCGAAGATCAAATAAATTCGCGAAGAGCGTCAATAAGCCGCTTGGGATTGATTCCGAAAAACTCCGAATACGATTTATCGTTGGTATAGTTTTCCTCGATTAACATGATGAGCTGGTCTTTCGATAACGGAAACCAAGAAAATCGTCCGAATAATGAGGCCAGAGGCTTGAGAATCCAGAGCGGTTGATGGAATTTGCGAACAGATGAGCGGCCCATGGCTTTCCCTATTGTATCAATCATTTGTTCAAAGGTCATTATTTCCGGGCCACCAATTTCAAAGGTTCGGCCAAACGCCTTCGGATTCCCCAATGCCTTGACAAATCCGGAGACGACATCACCAACATAAATGGGCTGCACCTTGTACTGGCCATTGCCGACTACCGGCACAACCGGCAGTCGTTGAATCATACTGGAAAGAAGTTGAACCAGACCTCCACCGGGGCCAATAATGATCGACGGCCTGATTATGGTCCAAACCAATCCGGACTCCCGGAGATAACATTCGGCGGCATATTTGGTCTGCTCATAACCGGTCGCGGCATCGGCCTTAACACCAAGCGCCGACATCTGCAAGAAATGTCTTATCCCTGCTTTTTTGGCGAAATCGATGAGGTTTTTGGTTACCAGGAAGTGAGCTTTATGAAATGTAATCCCCTTTGACGGAAACTCACGAATGATTCCCACCAGATTGATTATGGCATCGCCTTTGATATCATTAGAAACGATTGGCTGTTCCAGATCGACTCCAACAACTTCGACGTCGGGTAACTGCGGTTGCTTCGTTCTCGATTGGGAACGCTGGAGCAGCAATACCTGATGCCCATTATCGATCAAGGCCTGCACCAGAGCATTGCCTACGAAACCGGTCCCCCCGGCCACAATAACTTTCATATCATCCCCCGGAAACCCTGTTAATAATTACCCAACGCTGTCGGCATTCAGAATAAAACATAAGGCAACCTAATTGATAGTTTCGGAGTTATGATATTATCTAAAGGCGCTGAGCGCAACAGGTATAACCGATTAGTTTTGATTGGAGAGATATGGCAAGAAAAGTTACCCTGATTCCGGGCGACGGGATAGGACCTGAAATAACGGCCTCGGCTCTAAAAATATTCGAGGCCGCCGGCGCCGAAATCGAATGGGAATCGATGCCGGCAGGTTTGGAAGCGATGGGCAAGTATGGTGTTCCGGTGCCTGAGGAGCTTTTGGATTCGATCAAGCGCAATAAGATAGCCCTGAAAGGACCCATAACCACGATCGTGGGAAAAGGATTTTCCTCAGCCAATGTAACGCTTCGCAAAGAGCTTGGGCTCTACTCGAACCTGCGACCGGTGAGAACGGTTAAGGGAGTCGAGACACATTATAAGAATATCGATCTGGTAATCGTGCGAGAGAATACCGAGGATCTCTATTCGGGGATCGAGCATCTGATTACTCCGGGAGTATCGGAATCGATCAAAGTTATCACATATCACGCCTCAAGCCGGATTGCCCGATTTGCGTTTGAATATGCGCGAAAAAATAACCGCAAGAAGGTGGCGGCGGTTCACAAAGCTAATATTATGAAACTCACCGATGGGATGTTTCTCGATG
>DOTU01000153.1:2548-8436 GCA_003520965.1 Candidatus Zixiibacteriota bacterium | reverse complement strand
CAGCAGGAATCGTTAGCTGAGGGGTTTACCCTTTTATTAGAGGAGAATGTCGAGGACGAGTTCCGTTCTGTCGATGCGCTCGATAGTATTGCCCAGTATGAAGATGCCTGGGCTCAAAAGCTGATAGCGCTGGCTAACGGCTGCCGGGGGAGAGGTAAGATTGTTGACGCTTATCTGGAACTGCTCAGTTCATCTCTGGCAGGCGTACCCGATATCCCCAAAACCGCCAGGCGCCTAACTATCAATACACAATACGGTGATATCGTTATTGGCGATACCACCAACAATAAGTATGATGGCGAACTGTTCGCGGTTATCGATCCCGGCGGTGATGACACATATAATCTAAAATACGCCGGCATCGGGCACCAGACTTATATTATCGATCTGGTGGGTAAAGATACATATAACCTGCCCCAAAATCGCATTAGCCCTTACTTTTTCGGAAGTAATATGATTGTCGATATGGCCGGGGATGATACTTACAACGCTGGTTCTTGGACACTTGGCGCCGGTCTTTTCGGCGTAGGAATCCTTTGGGATCGGGCCGGCAACGACCGCTATTTCGGAGATACGTTCACGCAGGGCGCGGGTTGCTTTGGTGTTGGTATTCTTCGCGATGATGGTGGTAACGATTTCTATCAAGCCGCGCTGTACGCCCAGGGATTTAGTTTTGTTGATGGTATCGGTATTCTCACTGATTCCAGTGGTAACGACTGTTATTACGCCGGTGGCAAATACAAGGATATCCTGCGTTACAAGGATCACTACCTGTCTCTCTCACAAGGATTCTCTTACGGTATCAGACCCAAGATGTCCGGAGGCCTGGGTTTATTAGTTGATCAATCCGGTAATGACATTTACGTAGCTGATATCTTCGGGCAGGGGGCTTCGTATTGGTACGGCCTTGGGGTTCTGGCGGACGGCGGCGGAAATGATCAATATCTCGCTTTCCAGTATGCGCAGGGGGCCGGCACACACATGACTCTGGGCATATTATATGATATCTCTGGAGATGATAATTACACGTCCAAGGGCGTTTCGCAGGGCTGTGGCCATGATCGCGCCGCAGGGCTTTTGATCGATTTGAACGGTAATGACAATTATGTCGCTTATGATCTTTCGCAAGGCGCAGGTTCGGCCAATGGCCTTGGTTTCATTGCTGATATCAGAGGAAACGATACCTATATTGTTCGTTCCGATAAGAATACTCAGGGGTTCGGGCAAGTTCGACGGGACTACGGTTCTGTGGGCATCTTCATAGATAGGGGCGGTAAGGACGGTTACTCCGGTGGTGTAGGCCGCGATTCCACCTGGTGGAGCGATTCCAAATGGGGAGTGGGAATAGATCAATGAAAACTATCGCCTTTTTCATGACCGTTTTAGCTTCTTCAGCCCTAGCTCAGGCTCCTGCTGATTCGGTTAACCATATCGTCGATTCCCTTTTTATTCGCGCCTCAAATGGCAATGTAATGTATACGGATTTGGTCCAGCCCTCCAAAAAGGCCCTGGCTGATATGGGGGAGATTGCGGTCCCGAGGCTTGTAGAGAAAATGAGAACTGAAGATGCCCGTGAGATGCAAACTCTTGAAGATATCTTCAAGCTAATCGGTCATCCGGCTACATCATATTTGGTAAACGCCCTGGGCTCAGATAACAACTATCGCCGACTGCTATCCGCACGGATTTTAGGAGAGATGGCCGATAGTTCCGCCGTCGATGGCCTTTCCCGCCATGTTGTTGACTCTGATTTCCGGATGCGAGCTGGTGTACTCTCGGCTCTGGGTAAGATCGGTGATAGGGTCGCCGTACCCTGGACAAAAGCGGCTCTCGATGATCAGGACTATCTGGTACGCACATCCGCGGCCATAGCCCTGGGAAATTTTAAAGACTCTTCAACTGTTTTACCTTTAATCCAGGCTCTTTCAGACTCCTATTATGGCGTCCGTTATTCGGCTGCTGCGGCGCTTTCCGCTATCGGTAAACCTGCCGTCAAAACTTTGCTGATTCACATTCAAGAGCCACGTGACACTTTAGCTTTCTACTTGATGATCGAGGTTGCCGGAAATTTGGGTGATGAAAAATTTATCGATCTACTCTCAAATTTAATCAACTCCGATGATCCTTTTGCCAGGGCTTTTGCGGTTGAGGCGCTGGGCAAAATCGGGTCCTCTGACGCTATGAAGGTTCTGCGTAAACGCTACGAAATCGAAGACCATCCACTGGTGATATCAAAAATAGAATCAATCGTAATTCATTAACGATGGACCTCGAAAAACGATTATATGAGGCGCTGAGACAGGCCACTTTGAATCCCCGAGGTTCAAAGCCCGATCTATTCAAGGCTCCTCCCGAAGGCTCAATCAGGCAAACCGAGCTGGGCCCAATCTGGATGATTGAAACATCCTATGAAGAGGGCTATTTGCATGGCCGGACTGAGCTTGCCCTCGATATTTCCTCCGCCCCCTTAGAGATCCTTGATCCCTATTGCTACAACGGCAATTTCAACTTTAGCAAAACTGCTGTTATCGATACCGAGACCACCGGTTTGGCGGGAGGAACCGGGACCTACCCTTTCATAATCGGGGTTGGTTTTTGGACTGAGAACCGTTTTGTGGTCAGGCAATATATCTTGCGCGATTTTTCCGAGGAGCCGGCTCAGCTTCGTACTCTTGCCTCCGATCTTGCTGGCCTATCCGGAATTCTCACCTATAATGGTAAAACATTTGATATGCCGCTGCTACGTACTCGGTTCCGCATCAATCGTATGGAGATACCATTTGGCAACCATCTTCATCTTGATTTCATGCATCCCTGTCGTCGGCTCTACAAACGTCATTTCGATTCATTGAATCTAACCAATCTCGAGGAGAAGGTTCTTGGATTTGACCGGGAGGATGATGTTCCCGCTCACATCATCCCTCGGCTTTATTTCGACTATCTGCAAAATCGTGACGAGAGCATTCTTCTGCCAATCGTAAATCACAACCGTAACGATATTGTCAGCCTCTATATGCTGGCTCAAGAGACATTTCGACGGGTCGAGTTGGCTTTGGCGCAAAGTCTTGATGATGACCTGCTTCTTTTATCCGTGGGTCAAATTCTTTACAGATCCGGACAATGCCAGAGGTCACGGGAGTTGCTGTCATGTATCAAGCCGCAGTTTGCCCCCCGCGATATTGTTGACGAAACACTTAGGCTGCATTCCAAAGCCGCCCATAAGATGAAAGATTGGGATGATGCTCTTAAAATTTGGAATCAAATGCTCAGGCTGGGACGATTTGGCTGCTATCCCCATATTGAGCTTGCCAAACACCATGAGCATCGCCTCAAAGATTACCAGCGCGCTCTCGATTATACCAAGATTGCCCTTCGCTTAGTCGAATTCGAACGTGAATTTGTTTCTCCGGCATCATATCAAAACACCCTCGCCGCCTTAAAAAAGCGCCAGAGCCGGCTGTTGGAAAAAATGAATAAGCAACAAAACGTTTCATCTTAGTTTTTGAAGCTGTTCACAAAATAAAAAAGCCGCTAGAATTGATCCGGCGGCTTCATTTTTTTAGAGGAATATTACTTCGACATTTCTTTCATCTTCGCTTTCCGAACAGGATCCTCGGCTAACTTTCCGATAATCCAACTGCCCGTGGAATCGTTACGAAGGCAACGATTGAACAGATCGGTTCTGGTGTATTCATTGGCAACCAACCTGTCAATATATTGATCATTAATGGCTCTATCGGCGAATATCGAATCGGCCAGTTGGGCTTTTGTGGTTTCGCTCTTCAGCATTTCGCCCATAATATAACTTTTCATTTGAGGATCGGCCATTATCCTATCCAATGCCTTTTGTCTGTTGCAACTCACGGCCAACAGCCCCAGCGCCATGAGGGTTATTGCAATCGCTTTTTTCACATTACCTCCAGTTTTTAATCTTAATAAGCGCTTGAACGAGCCTCAGTCAAGGAGATTTTTTATGGCTAAACATTCTCGATGCTGTTATCCGCGGGTTCCGCCTTTCGCCCCGAAGGGTCGAAAGAGAGAAATCCGATTGGGGGCTTTCTTATGGCTGCGGCAGGTCTTTGTCCTGATTCCTTAATCAATGTGAGATTTACCGCATTCGAATACCCCAATCGGATTTCATGCCCAAATGGGCCGCGGAACCCGCGGCCTTCCGTATTGCAACCGCTCCTCCGCTAAATGCGCTTGCCGCCTGCGCCGCCTATCGATATATTGGAGATTCAACTTTGGAGAGGTGCCTGAGCGGTTGAAAGGGGCGGTCTCGAAAACCGTTGAGCCTGTAAGGGCTCCCAGGGTTCGAATCCCTGCCTCTCCGAGTTAGTTTCCAACCGAATGAATAGTATTTTCTTATTGAGCATCATTATATAATCCGATTGTAATTGACCTTTTGGTATTTCCTATTATAATTATACCCTGAATAAGTTTCGATTACTATTTGCAAAAACCGCTTATGGAGGACGTGATGGGAATAGTGGATGATCTCGCCAAAATGCAGGCTGATGTTTTAGAATCAATCGATAACCTGAGCGCTGAGGAGCTAAACCGGCCAAATACTATTGGGAAATGGTCGGCCAGGGATGTGCTTTTGCACATGGCTATGTGGGACGGTGAGGCTCTGAAGGCATTTGCCGTCTGGCGCACCGGCCACGATTATGATTGGACTTATGCTGACGGATATCTCAAAATCAATGCCTGCTGGCATGAGATTGCGGAAAAAATGTCTGAAAAACAGGTCATCCAGATGTACAACCTGCTGCGCGGCGCCCTCATTGCCGATATGTCCGGCATCACCGATGATGTCTGGAAAAGTCGAGGCGGCGTACCCAAATGGCTTCCGGGCATTGTAATTGAGCATAATGAATGGCATTTGGCGAAACTTAAGGCCTATAAAGCATCGTTATCTAAGTAACATGGGGTCACCCCGGGACCAGTAGCGCTGGTTTCCTTAATATTTGCCGGTTGGCCTCATCAAATAACCCATTTTAACGGGAATTGATGTTTAACAAAGTCCTCATCGCCAACCGCGGCGAAATTGCTGTCAGAATTATCCGAGCCTGTCATGATCTCGGTATTCAATCCGTAGCTTTATTTTCGGAGCCAGACCGGAGTTCCCTGCATGTTCGCCTCTCCGATGAGGCTTATCCAATCGGCCCCGCCCCATCATCGGAATCCTATCTTGCTATCGATAAAATAATCGAAGTCGCGAAAAAATCGGGCGCTGAGGCCATTCATCCCGGATATGGCTTTTTAGCTGAGAACGCCTCCTTTGCCGAGGCCTGCGCTAATGAAAACATCGTTTTTATCGGTCCCACCCCTGATGCCATCCGCAATATGGGGGATAAGATGGCCGCCCGAAAGATAATGAAACAGGCCGGTGTTCCGATTGTCCCCGGCACCGAAGATACCTTGGAAGATGAAATCGGCGCTATCAAGTTAGCTGAATGGATCGGCTATCCGGTCATCATCAAGGCTGCTGCTGGCGGAGGCGGCAAGGGGATGAGGGTAGTCAACGATAAATCGGAAATAAAATCGGCTGTTCGGGGCGCTCGCTCCGAGGCTAAATCTGCTTTCGGTGACGACCGGATATATATCGAAAAATATCTCGCCCATCCCCGCCATATCGAAATTCAAATTATCGCCGATAAATTTGGCAATTGCGTTCATCTTGGGGAGCGAGAATGCTCAATCCAGCGCCGTCATCAGAAAGTGATCGAGGAGTCTCCCAGTCCTATGATGGATGAACGCTTGCGTTCCCAAATGGGTAAGGCCGCAGTTTCCGCCGCCCGGGCGGCTGGATACATTAACGCCGGCACTATCGAATTTCTTGCAGATAACAAAAAGAATTTCTATTTCCTCGAGGTCAACACCCG
>DOTU01000153.1:0-2221 GCA_003520965.1 Candidatus Zixiibacteriota bacterium | reverse complement strand
GAGCAAATCAAAATCGCGGCCGGGGAGAAGCTGTCATTTTCGCAAGATGATATCATACTTCGGGGCCATGCCCTCGAATGCAGAATCTACGCTGAAGACCCGGCATCTAATTTTATGCCTTCAATTGGCGTTATTAATTTCTACCAGGAACCGGGGGGGCCGGGAGTGAGAGTCGATTCGGGCGTTTACGAAGGGGCCGAAATTTCGGTTTATTATGACCCGATGATTGCTAAACTCATCACTTACGGCCAAAATCGTGCCCAGGCGATTGATAAAATGATTCGTGCTCTTTCCGAATATCGTATAGGCGGAGTGACCTCCAATATCGATTTCCACAAGCAGATCCTTGCCCACCCTGAGTTTGTAGCCGGCCATCTTTCAACCGATTTCATCAATACCCATTACCGCCCGTCTGAGACCGCCCCGGAAACGCTCATTCAGGCTATGGCCCTGGCGGTAGCGTTATCTGAGCATGAATCCAGAAGCAATTTAAAACCAACAACCTTTATAAAAAATCAATCTTCAAAATGGAAATCCGCCGGACGCATTCCTGTCCCCAATAAAGTCATGGATAGGGGTTGGAAATGATATACCTGGTTACCCTAGAGGGCAAGAAGTTTGAGGTTACTATCAACGGTGATACAGCTAATCTGAAAATCGACGGGCGCGATGTGGAAATCGATTCCCGAATTTTGAGGGCATGCAAGCTTCATTCCATTTTAGCCAACAATGTCAATTACGAGTTTTTGCTCCAGCGTTCCAATGGAGGCTTTGATATCTGGTACGGTTCGGGGCAACTGCATGCCGAAATCAGCGACGAGAAAAGTGAACGGTTAAAAAGTCTTATAGGTGACGTCAGGGGTGCGGCGCGGGCTGAAACGCTGAAGGCTCCCATGCCCGGCCTGGTGGTTAAAGTCGAGGTCGAGGTTGGCCAGCATGTTAAAAAGGGGGATGGCCTGGTTATTGTTGAGGCCATGAAAATGGAAAACGAACTTAAAGCACATGCGCCGGCGGTCATTAAGGAAATAAAAGTAAAGCCCGGCAACTCAGTTGAGAAAAACCAAATTCTTCTTGTCTTCGAACGATAGATGTTTATCTGTTAATGAGGCCCAACCTTTGTATGATTCAATATTGCAGTTGACGAATATGGCATAAATTTCCAATTATCAATATAAAATTTGAACTTTTCGCGGTTATTGATTGTTTAGTAACCAACTAAATATACGCTAATTTTCTGAATGAAAGGAGATACGCATGCGATTGCGCGCATTATTACTCTGTTTAGCAATTCTTGGTTTCGGAATCATGATTCATCAACAAGCCTATTCCGAGGATACCAAGAAAGCTCCCACGCAGGATGAGATCATGGCCGCTTATATGAAATATGCTCAACCCGGAGAATTTCATAAGTATCTTGAACCTTTGGTGGGAGAGTGGGCCGTCTCAATTAAAATGTGGATGAATGCCGGCGCTCCTCCCGAGGAATCTAAGGGTACAACCGTATCCAAATGGATACTTGGCAGCCGCTTTGTTCAAGAAGATGCATCTGGGTCTATGGGTGGTATGCCATTCCACGGAATGGGCATAACCGGCTATGACAATGTTAAAAACGAATATGTTTCTTTCTGGATAGACGAGATGGCAACTTCGTTTATGATCACATCCGGCAAGAGCGATCCTACAGGTAAAATTATCACCATGTCTGGAAGTTATGCAGACCCGATGGCCAACATGGCCCAGACAAAATTCAAAACGATAACTCGCATCATTGATAACAACCAGCATGTTTATGAAATGTACAATACCGGTTCGGACGGAAAGGAGTTTAAATCCTTAGAGCTTACTTATACTCGCCAGAAATAGGATTTTCCATGTGCTTTTAGGCACAAACTACTCTTTTCTCATCCCGGTGATCCTCCTGTCATTCAATTGGATCGCCGGGTTGCTTTATTTATATATCAGCGAAGATAGTTATATAATTCAAATACAATCTTAGACCTACTTTTGAATGAACAATTCACTCCTAAATTTAGTTTATAAATCCAAATAATTAAAAGAAGGATCAGAACTTAAAATAGAATTCGAGGCCAAATGGTTATCAAAGATAAACCGAAGACTCTTGGAGAACTAAAAAAAACGGGATGGCGGAGCAGGACCGTCAAAGAAGAACTTCGAGAAAATCTCCTCAAGAAAATTAAATCCGGCAAACCGATTTTCGAGG
>DOTU01000344.1:4816-5412 GCA_003520965.1 Candidatus Zixiibacteriota bacterium | reverse complement strand
ATGTAGGGATAGCATCAAACCTCGATAATATCACAATTTTCTTGACAATACATATTTCCATAGTATTATTAAATCGTAATATTAGTCCGCTTAGTCGTTTTGATTCGATAAATCAAAAACGCTCTCCTTCGAAGGGAGGATTCAATGAAATTGATTGCAACCCTTAGCATCAATTTGGTAGTTTTGGTGATACTGGCAATCCCAATCCGGGCTTGTGACTATGTAGTTGGTGATGTTAATGGCAATAGTCATTTTAATGGCATGGATGTAGTCTATGCGATTAACTTCCTTAGTCCCCACCCAGGTCCGCCACCGCCGCCGCCATATTCTTGTGAATGCCCCCCGGGAAGCGGTAATATTTGGTATGTTGCCGGGGATGTTAACGGTTCTTGCACTTTTTCTGGGCTGGATGTTATGTACATGGTACGCTACTTCAAAGGTGGAGCAGCCCCCATTCCCTGTCCAAGCTGCCCTCCAACGCCATTACTTAAGGTTAAGACCGAAAATGAGGCCAGGTAGCATGAGTCAAACCTATAATTGTAATTTTTTATCAACTCATAATATTCATCCGTTTGGTGATTTTTGTTGATGTTAAT
>DOTU01000344.1:3390-4502 GCA_003520965.1 Candidatus Zixiibacteriota bacterium | reverse complement strand
CAATCCTCATCGCTACTTCGGAGTTGAATATAGCCATGGCCGATTGCGGCTATATCCCCGCTGATATAAATGGCGATCATCAGGCAACGGCCATTTCGGATATGATTTATTTTATGAATTACCAAAATGGCGGCCCGCCGCCTCCAATCGAGTGCGGTCAACCAAATGGATCATGCCCGCAGCCAAGTCCCTTTTATCCAACTCTTGATGTCGACGGCTCCTGTAGCGTTGATAGCGCAGACATCTACTATTATTGGTCATACTGGATCGGGAATTATGGCCACCTGTACCATTGCGCAACCTGCCCTCCGGATTCCATCGATTCCCAGGATACTACCAGTATTGACAATGGCGTACCCGATTCAATTATAGTGGGTAATCTCGATCGTTCCCCAATTGTTGTGCAGATAGGGCTGCCCTTCACAATCCCGGTTTGGGTAAAAAATGATGAGGATGTTGCCGGTTTGTCATTTGCTCTTTCCGCCGAACGCAAGTTTATTTGGGGGATGGGAGGGCATAACAGAATCGGTCCGCTATCGGCGTGGCCTATTATTTTTGATCGCCCTTGTGATGGCGATCCATCTGATCCCAATAGGATATCTGTGGCCGTATGTATATACGCCAGAAGCTTCCAAACCGGATTTGTCGATCTCCTAAATACAGATGGAAACTATGTCCAGGTCGCCGAATTAACTATTTGGCCGGCTTATGACAGCTCCATAGTTGGCGATACCACAGAAATTTCCGCAGGTACTTACCATGATATTGGCATTACAACATTCTGTGATCCGGCTGGACTGGAAGAATGGAATCCGGTTACTGTACCTGGCAAAGTGACTTTTATCGGCACAGCCTGCCATTATATAGTTGGCGATGTCAACGGCAGTCGAACATATACCGGCCTCGACGTTGTCTATGCGGTACGCTATTTCAAGGGCGGGCCACACCCGCCATATTCTTGCGAGTGCCCCTCAGGAAGCGGCAATTTCTGGTTTGTCGCCGGTGATGCTAACGCCTCCTGTACTTTTAATGGGTTGGATATCGTTTACATGGTTCGAAATTTCAGAATGGATCCTTGGGGAGCCGAGCCTTGCCCGTTTTGTCCAGGGGTT